>USLW01000075.1 GCA_900555605.1 uncultured Clostridium sp.
TTTTCTTTTTATTTTGCCGGTTGCACCATAACCACAGCTGCTGACCGCGGCTCTGCCAGAACGATTGTAATGCCGCGTTCCATCAGCTCCCTTCCGGTGGCTGTGCAGGAATTTACGCCGTCCGTATCGGTCAGCAGGTATACCTGATTTTCATGCAAGCCGTACAGTTTTATTTTCAGCTCCGCCGCACCGCATTTTTCCGGGCGAAACAGCTGAAGTACGCCCTCGTCTTTTTCAGGATCAAAATACTCCCAGCCGCGCCAGGCTGCATCGCTGCTGCTCCATTCGGTCAGCGGATAATAGTCTGCCAGCACATAGTCTTTCAGCGATAAAAATTCTTCACAGCGGGACTTGAGCAGTTCCCAGTCAAAATCTGTCTTATTTACGCTATACGTAAGATCTAAAGAGGCACAGTAAGAGGAGCGGAGCCCGTATCCATCTACTACCGATGCAAAGGCCTCTGTCGGGCCGATGCTTCCGTGATAGGGCAGCCATTCGTTCAAAGATTGTATCATGGACTGCCGTATATTATAATCGCAGTAATTGTAGTCACTTCTTGTCAGCGGGACGGAGCGGCGCATTGTCTCGAGGTCATTGCGGCCACCGCCTGACGCACAGGAATCAATCATCATATCCGGATACCGCTGGCGCAGCGCATCCCAATAGGCCAAATATCCCTGTACATATAAATTTTCCGTCATACCTGCTCTGCCCGCTTCATCCGCATACCGCCAGGACGGCCCGGGGTTTGCATTAAAATCCTGCCTATAAACGGAAATTCCGGCAGTATCCAGAACATTGCAGACACGGTTAAACACCCATTCTCTGCATGCGGGAATCCCAAAATGCAACAGATACCAAGGATGGCCCGTATTCGTCCACGCGCTGTCATACAGGATCAGCCAGGAGCGATCAAAATCCGGTGTTTCTGCTAAAAAGGCTTCCAAATCTAATCTGAACCATTCCGGCTCAAACCAAAGTAATGTTTTGATACCGTGTTCGGCACAGGCTTCGGTGACCGCAGCAAGACCGGTAGGAAATTTTCCGGAATCCACCTGCAGCGTTCCCGTATCCCACCATGACGAAATCCGGTTTCCGCCTACACCCGCATACCAGCCGGCATCCATCCACCAATAGGAAATCGGAATCCCATGCTCTACGATTCGTTCCATAATCGCAACCTGATTTTTTTCTGTGGCGCCGTTCATCAGAGAAGTCATCCGATTGCTGCCGGCAGCTAAAATCGTCGGATAGGGATTCCCGTTGATTTTCGGCATATTGCAGTCAATGTACCAATGACGCCAAGCATTGGCCGCAATATGCGCATCCCGGCTATTGTATTTTACAAATGCCATCAACGGAGAACGGACAGTTTCTCCCGGCAGTAAATCGCTGTCAAATCCATAGAGGCCCCCGGTAACGTGTGTGGTCCCGTTATCTGCTGCAGAAAATTCCGCCTCCCAGCAGCCGGGCCAGCCGATTGCCATCAGCAATCCGCCGGAACCGTATTCCAGATTAAAATACGGAAAACCGCCATGTGTCGGCCGGCCGATATCAGAACGAAATACTGCCGTTTCCACTGTCAGATCTTTTTCGTAAGGTGCATACAGATGAACCGAATCGCCGCCGATCCCTTTCAGCACCGGGCGGCTTCCTTCAATATACATGTCGACGCATCGAACCGCAGACAGCCTCCCGCTCCGCTGCGTACCTGTATTTTGAAAATACAGCGTCCATTCATATGCACCGTAATCCGGATAAACCGCAGTATACAGCGTAATTTGCAGCAGCTGATCTTTATGCAGCAGAATCACACTCGTTTCCGTCCGGTGTTCTGTCTCTGCCGTACTTCTGCTGATTTCCGTAAAATCCGCTCCCAAACCGTGATAGATCTGATCTCTATAATAAAATGAGACCGGCAGCGTAGATAGCTGATTCAGATAATCCTCCATGATTTGTATAACCTCCTGTTTTGAATCCGCGGCCTTTTCTTGTTTTTTGCAGCCGCAATATAAAAGAAGCATTGTAGGCAGCAAAAGAAGGGACATGCCCCGAAGGTATAGGCTCTTCATACCGATTTCTCCTTATTCTTTCTGCGCCTGAACAAAATAACAGCAAGACCTGCGCCCCCGGCAAGCAGTATTACCGCACAGATCACGATCCAAAGCTGCCCGCCCTTTTGACCGCCGCTGGAAGCTTTAGCCGCAGAAACCGTCTTAGAAGGAGTAGAGACAGGCCTGTCAGTAACAGAAGACTGCTGCGGATCTGTCGGTTCCGCGGTTTCCACAGGCTTCGGCGTTCCCCTGTCCGCACGGATCGCAGCAAAAATTTCTTCGGCAGAAGCATACCTTCCTAATACAGCATTTCCCCATGCCGCCCAATCTCCGCTGATTCCATCCACGTTTTCTACGGCAAGGCGCAATATTTTTCTGCCGGATATATCTGCTTCAATCAATACAGGATCCATCCCGTATGTAATCGTTTCCGACCTGTATATTTTCTCTCCGTCGGCAATAAGCAAAAATTTTACACTTCCCATGGAGACATCACTGGTACCGGAATCTGCAATGCCCGCATATGCGGCAAAGGTTTGATAGCCGTATCCTTCAATATCGATCTCCAAAAAAGAGGTATCCGCGGTCTGATTCGCATGCATGCAGAGCCCTTTATCAAAGTCTTCCCAATTGATACTCAAAATTTCACCGTATAAATTTTCGTCCCGGTTAATATACGCTGTTCTGGACGTTCCCAGATATGCCATACAATCCGTCCATTCCATATCGCTGATGTACGCATAGCTTTTCTCTGTGATCTCCGGTCTCTGTGTCACCGCCGGCCTTTCTGTCGGTTCCGGCGAGGGCGTTTCAGTTTTAGGCGGCTGTGCGGTAAATTCCGGTTTTTCAGCTGTCAGCATCGCATTTCCCCAAGAGGCGGTATCGCAGTAAATTCCATCCTCCCCGTCTGTCGTGCGTAAGGTCAGCGTACTGCCGCCGCTGATCGGAACTACAAATGTACACGTTTCCATATAATCAAGCTTGCCGCTTTCTGCCACCGATACTCCGTCGATCAGCACCTCAAAGCTCACATAAGTTCCGTACAGCTTATCTTCGCCCACATCCTTGGCCGCTGCCAGGTCCTTTCCTGCAATGGCACTGAAGTAGGCATACGTTCCGCTGCTGATATCATAGTGCAGCTCAGCATACGCGCTGCCTTGCCCCGGATGTACGGACAGTCCCTTCTCATAGGACACTCCGGCAATACATATTTCTGTACCGAGCCGGTATGTCATGTCAATTCCGGGGCAGCGCTCCGGATGATCCTGTTCAGAAGATCCTTTATACACAGTCCATGCCTTCATCTCAAGATCACTGAGATACACTGCATGAACATCCGCTGCAGGACGGCCTGCTGCCGGCAAAAGCAGAAGAAACAGAATTCCTGCCGCCGCCATAAAAAATTTTCTCTTTTCTTTCATATACCCCATCCTTTCTTTAGAAAGGTAAACGTTTACCTTTCTGCGCAAAAAAATATATAAAAAAATAAGCAGAAACAATCCCCAAAGACTTTTATTCAGAACTGATATCCCTCTAAATTACTGCGAAGGATCAGCTGCGGATAGCTGTACGTACTTGTGATTGCAATCCCAACATTTAAATAATCGAGAAGCTTTTGTACGGCAAGCCGTGCCTGCTGTCTTTGATTTTGAAATAACACGGCATTCAGCGACCCGTCCCGCAGGCAATCCGCCAGCCTGGGATGCAGGTCATGTCCGATCACAGTAATTTTTTGCGCCAAACCATATTGCTTTAGATAGGAGCAAACATGCATGGAATAGTAAGAAGCCACATAAATGCCATCTATATCAGGCGTTCGCCGTACCGCTTGTTCCGTGGCTTCTGCAATTGCATGCTGATGGTATCCTGTCTCATATACGCCTGTCATTTCTATCCCCTGTGCAAATTCCGATCCGCGGAACCCGTCAATACAGAGGTTGTGCATTTCAGAATCCCGATTCGGTACAATTACCGCCGCCTTTTTCACACGGGCCAGCGCTAAAAATTCCGCTGCCATTTTCCCCATCATGATTCCGTCTGACATGATATAACCGGATACCGGACAAAGCGCGAGCCTGCTTCCTATAGACAGGACCGGAACATGCCTTTCCGCAATTTTTCGTATCGCTGCAATATGCTTTGCATCCTGATATCTGGAATTCAAAATCAAGGCAGATACCTCGTCATCCCTTGAGATCTGGTCTAATATCTCCAATATCTCATCGTAGGTATTGCTTCCGCCGTACTGATAGAATTTTCCTCTGACCTTTTGTTTTTTATATTCATCAAAGGCTTCATAGATTCCCTTTTGGATGTATTCGTGATATTCCGGCGTTTCTCCGGAAGCGACATAAGCAATCACAGCTTCCTTTTTCACCAGAGACTGTGCATAGATATTCGGCGTATAATCCACCTTTTTGGCATAAGCAAGAATTTTCTCCCTTGTCTCCGGCCGCAGCTGACCGGTCCCATGCAGTGCTTTATGCACTGTAGTCGTCGAGACACCAAGCGCTTTTGCAATATCCGTAATGGTCTGTTGTTTCATTTCTCCGCACCGTCCCTAAATCAAACCTCAACTGAAGTTATTCGTTTAGATAAACGTTTACTTTATTATAACGTATCGCTTTGGAGGTGTAAACCCCCTCTGCAAAAAAATTTTCTATCCAAAATTGATTAAACAAATTCCCAGCACGCCAACTGCAATACTGACATATTGCATACGATTTAGCTTTTCCTTAAAAAGCACCGCGCCGGAAACCGTAGTCAATAAAATGACGGCACCGTTATACACAGGAAAAAAGAATGCGCTTGGCAGTGCGCCGGAAAGATACAGATTCATATAATGAATGGCTGCATATCCAAATCCGCAAAGCCCGGCATAGCGGACTGTCGCAGTAAGCATTTTGGCCGCAACAGGTCTTCTGCGCACCAGACGTATGATAACAGGAATTGTCAAAAATACTGCAGCGCTCAAAAAATTAATGATCAGAAAGCTATCCGATTCTTTATGAAAAAACGAATTCTGCTGTATCTTTTGCAGCACACCGATCATCCCGGAGGATAAAAACATCATCAGACAATAAATCAGCCAGCGTTTTGATATTTTACCGCCGCTCTGATTCGCCGTACCTATGTAAAATGCAATCAAAAGAATGCCGATACCAATGATTGAAAAGATTCCCACCGGTTCCTGCCAGATAACCGAACCTGATACGGTAGGAATCAGCATGGCACAGCAGCTGACAAAAACCGTGTAGGACATCGGCCCCTGGTATAATGCCAAAGACATAAAATAATAGCTGCACGCAGAACAGAGCCCCATTGCACTGCCTGTAAGTACCAGCTCAAAGGTAAACGTGATACGAAATGCCGATTTAATCAGAAGTGCCAATAATGCTGAAATAGAAATAAAAATATTAAACAGCAGACAATCTGTGCCGCTCTGCTGAAACGTCTTTGCGTAACGATTCTGCAGCATACACTTGCCGGCATTTATAATGATAGAAAGCAGCATAAACGTGTAAATCATAATATCATCCTTTATAAATAACATTTTGTCCATTAGGATAAACGTTTACCTTAATTATAAAGACCTGCAGAAAAAAATGATATTGTTAATTGTGCACAATAATGCTGCAATCTATTTGGACAATTCTGATAATCCGCTTTTGTCGGGCAGTTCTTTTCAGCAGAACCTCCGGCAGCCTTCAGCTTTATAAATGTCCATCCCTGCCGCAGGTAAAATTCCTGCCGCTGCAGTCAGAACGAATGCCAGCAGAGCTGCACCTGCTTTTTAAAATGCTGCACAAAAAACTTTTTTGGCAAATCGTGATCCTTTGCAGACCAGATGATCCTATAACACGGGAATAAAGACATCTATAATTTATTTACAAATTATATGTTTTATATATTAATCATTAATACATTATTTATTTAAATAATAATTATACAGTGCCTCTGTACAAGTCAAAAATCGTATGATATAATCTCCTTTGCTGAAGCTGGCCAATGTGGCTCAGGGGTAGAGCAATTCACTCGTAATGAATAGGCCGTGGGTTCGATTCCCACCATTGGCTCCAGAAAAAATCCCGAAATCATCGCGATTTCGGGATTTTTGTTTTGGCTGTTAAGGGGTATTAAATAAGAAATATATATTATTTCGTTACCATCAGCAGGGGAGACGGCACATTGCCACGAATCTATGCCAGCGATCTAAAAACAACATTTGACATCTGCATGATCCTGTAATATATTAAAAACAGCTTATTCGTATATAAAAAGAAAGGGGCGCTTTTTATGAAAAACGAAAAAGGACAGGCCGCTGATGATTCGCTGTTTTTCTCATTCTCAGCTGTTTCGTTTTTCAGCAGAACTAAACGCCGTAGGCATAGGCGGGAAAATTTTATCAAAAATGAATGATGAAACAGACTTTTAAAAGATATTAGTTAAAATAACATCCGCAGATTATAATGGGAAGAAATAGATCCGAATTAGGCGTCTTTTAAAATGAAGATCAGGCCAGTAACAAATTATATCTTAAGAAACGATTCTATACGTGGACAGAGCTTATAATCAATTTTATGATAGTACAATCATCTATATTGCGGTAGCTGTATAACGGAGGTGAACATGATGAGATGGATCAGACTAATAGTCTTCATACTTTGCTTTTCTGCTGTTCATTTATTAGGCAATTCTGCTAACGAAACGGAATTGACGGATCACATAATTTACATCAAATATGCAGATTATTCAATGTTATCATCAGCTCCTGAGAGTCTGGCAGTGATAACCAAGTTTGATTCGTCATATCAGCTTTATGCAGATTTACGCGGCAGCGGAAGGCTCTACCGCCATGGAGAGGACAGAGAACGCATATTGTTATATGGCTTACATCAGCTCGAATCTGATAAAACACTTTTTTGGGAACCCACCCGACTATCCGATATTGATGATCTATCTGATATTAATGATTTCTATAATTCATTTTGTTATGATGACGCCTATATATCTCTTTACGTCTATAAAGGTACTGAATTGCGTGATACCATCACGCTAACAATCTCCGATGGACGGCATCTTGGGTTTTCGTTATTTATAGTCAGCGACATCAAATGTGAAAAAAACAACGTATCCATATCAGTGGAAAAGTTCGGAAAATGACTATGGCAGCCGGGGCAAAAGCCCCGGCGCATATTACTCCGCGCATATTCTGTGGATATCCCGCGGATATGAAGTCCCATGGATTTTTACAATTCTGTCATCAGAATCTCCCGCCAAGTCCCGTTAGAATCAATACGAATCGTTTTGATTTCATACGGGGAAAATGCAGCTTGTATGGTGCAGGCAGGCGCAGACAGCCGGATTTCTACAGAAGCGCCGCTTCCCTTTGTCTCGCAGAATCTGGCCACATATGCAGTTCCGTCTTCCGCGCGCTTATAAGCGGAAAGCATAACATGCTCACAGCTGATTTCAAGATTTTGATAAACCGCAGGCAGCGGACCCGGATGACAGCCCTCAAGGACAAACGGACAGGGCGTATTCCAATCGGCAGCCCTTTGCGTCAGCTTCGAAAAGCAAATGTTTTCCTCCATGATCAGCGCATATGAAAAAGAAGAAACACCTTGCTCTGTCAGCGGACTTTCCGGGGTTCGTTCCCCGCCGTGGTCTGCGTACACGGGGCTGCGCAGAATCGTCAAATACAGCGCCGCATCCTGTGCGCTGAACCCATATTTGCAGTCATTCAGCACCGCAAAGCCTCTGCCGTCCGTTCCTGTCAGTGCGCACCATTGCTGGCAGGGCTGTTCGGTTCCGTCACAAGGGCGCTCTATCACGCCATAGGGAATCTGACACCAAGCCTTAGGCTCCTCTAATGTCGTCTGAAATGCGAGCTTCAGAATTTTATGAGGTTCCTGCCAGTCTGCTTCTGCCCGCACCTCCAGCATACGCATACCCGCGCAGAGGGACACATACTGTGTCAGACGTGAAGCACCATATCTGCTCACGATTTTTAGCGTCGCACGAACCGGCCCGTTTTCCGTTACGGTAAACACGGCGCCGCCAAAGC
>USLW01000076.1 GCA_900555605.1 uncultured Clostridium sp.
GTTCGAGCAGGCGGCGACTGAGCTGGAAACGGAAATGAACCGTACCCAGAAAGCCCTTGGATCTGCGGAGGAACAGATCCGAGCGAATGAACGAACCAGAGATTATCTGAACCAAAGGCTGATGGAACAGCAGCTTCAGGAAGCGGAGCTGCGCAATGCGGTGCAACAGCTGACTGAGCAGCAGCAGCGGCACCGCGCGGCAATTGAAACAAATGCGGAACGCAAAACGTATGTTTTGGCGCAGATTGCGGAAAATGAGCAGACTTCCGCAGCGCTTGCTGCAGAAAACGCAGGGTATGAAGCGCAGATCAAAGCACAGGAGGAGAGAAAGCTCGGCGAGTTGGCTGCATACGAAAGTTTAGCCGCGGAAAAGCAGGAAATGGAAGACGCACTGTCAGGCATGATGGAAAAGCTGACTGTTATCAATGAGCAGCTTGCCGGTATTCGGGAGCAGACCGGCAAGCTGAACATCCGAAGGACGAAAATCGAAAGCGAGATGGAGACGTATAAAAACAGACTATGGGAAGAATATGAGCTGACATACGGCAGTGCATATGCATTAACGGACGGAAAGCCCGTGGAGAATTATGCAGCGTGTACAAAGCGGATCAATGAGCTGCGCACTGCAATTAAGCAGCTCGGACCGATTAATGTCAATGCCATCGAGGAGCTGGAGGAGACTGTAAAACGCCGGGATTTTATGGCGGCGCAGCGTGATGATATGGAAGAGGCCAGAGATAAGCTGCACAAAGTGATCGTTGAAGTAACCGGCGTTATGCGCAGGCAGTTTACGGAGCAATTTGCAGTGATCCGTTCCAATTTTCAGAATGTGTTCCGTGAATTATTCGGAGGCGGCAGAGCGGATATCGTATTGGCGGAAGGCGAGGATGTTCTAGAATGCGGAATTGAAATTCAGGTGCAGCCTCCGGGAAAAAAGCTGCAGAACATGCTGCTGCTGTCGGGCGGAGAGCGTGCGCTGACAGCCATCGCGCTGTTGTTCGGCATTTTACGCATGCGTCCGTCTCCTTTTTGTCTGCTGGATGAAATCGAAGCGGCGCTGGATGATGCGAACGTTTATCGACTGGCAGATTATCTTAGAAAAAATGTGGGCAATATGCAATTTATTATGGTGACGCACAGAAAGGGTACCATGGAAACAGCGGATGCGCTTTACGGCGTAACCATGGAGGAAAAGGGAATCTCAAGGGTGCTGTCGCTGAAAATAGAGAAGGAGCAATCATAAAATGGGTTTTTTTGATAAACTGAAATCAGGGCTGAAGAAAACAAAGGAAAGTTTTATGGGAAAGGTAGATTCTATCCTGGCCGGGTTCGGTAAAGTGGATGAGGATCTTTTTGATGAGCTTGAGGATATTCTGATCTCATCCGACTTCGGCGTGCAGACAACAGAAGTGATTCTTGAGAATCTGCGCAGACGTGTCAAAGAGCAGAAGACAACGGATCCCGGTATGGTCCGGCTGTTTCTGCAGGAAGAAATTGCCGGACTGCTGACAGTGGGCCGGCAGGGGCTGGATGTGGAGGATACCCCGGCGGTGATTACGGTCATTGGCGTAAACGGAGTGGGAAAAACAACTTCCATCGGTAAAATGGCCCACCTGTATCGATCCGCGGGCAAAAAGGTGCTGCTGGCCGCCGGAGATACATTCCGTGCAGCGGCAATTGATCAGCTGGGAATTTGGGCACAGCGCAGCGGTACGGAGATGGTGCGGCAGGGAGAGGGTTCAGACCCGGCGGCTGTTTTATTTGATGCTTGCAAGTCTTTTTCTGCCCGAAAATATGATGTTCTGATCTGTGATACCGCAGGCCGGCTGCATAATAAGAAAAATCTAATGGAAGAATTGGCCAAGATGGCCAGAGTGGCGGAACGTGAGCTTCCGCAGGTGAAGCGGGAAACCTTTTTGGTGCTGGATGCAACCACCGGACAAAATGCGGTCAGCCAGGCAAAGGCTTTTTCCGAGGTAGCAAATCTGACGGGAATTATTCTGACAAAGCTTGACGGAACGGCAAAGGGCGGTATTATCGTATCCATATGCAATGATCTGAAAATACCCGTCCGGTTAGTGGGTGTTGGAGAAGGCATCGATGATATGCAGCCGTTTGTTGCGGCAGATTATGTGCAGGCGCTGTTTGAGGAAACATAAATTTTTATTTACGTATTGACAAGCGAAAGATTTTGCTGTATTTTTGTAAAGAGCATTGCCTTTACAGGTGATGCTTCATTGTTCTCGCGATGATTGCAGAGGCAGTCAAAGATCGGCGGACGGAATGGGAGCTCATATGTCGGATTTTGATATTTATGAAATGAGTATGCTGATTGATTTCTACGGGCAGCTGCTGACCGAAAGCCAGCTGAAATGCCTTGATATGCATTATAATCAGGATTTGAGCCTGGCTGAAATTGCCGAAGAACTCGAGATCAGCCGCCAGGGTGTCCACGATTTTATTAAACGCGGCCGCGCTATGCTTTGTGAATATGAAGAAAAGCTTGGGCTGCTTGCACGGTTTCAGGAGGTAAAGAGACAGCTGGAATCGCTGCAGGACGATTTTAACTTCATGGACAGAAGCATGCTGGCAGAGGGCGATCTCTATTTGGTCGAACAAATGGAGAAGAAGCTGTTTGAGATTATTTCAAAGCTCTGAACGAAGCGTATACGGCGGATGAAATGAGAAGGATGCATGAAATAAAATGGGGAAGGGTGGGTCCATTTGGCTTTTGAAAGTCTGTCTGCAAAGCTGCAGGCAACCATAAAACGTCTGAAAGGCCAGACACGTGTGACAGAAAAAGATGTCAAGGAGTTCATGCGGGAAATCCGTCTGGCATTGCTGGAGGCAGATGTAAACTATAAGGTGGTAAAGGACTTTATTTCCTCCGTTTCAGAGAAAGCGGTGGGCCAGTCTGTTTTGGAGAGCTTGTCTCCGGGACAACAGATCGTTAAGATTGTATATGACGAATTGACTGCGCTTTTGGGCGCAGAGGACAGTAAGCTGGATTTTTCCAGGACGCCGCCTAATGTGATTATGATGGTCGGCCTTCAAGGTGCGGGCAAGACCACTGCTGCTGCAAAGCTTGCTTTGCATTTGAGAAAAAAGGGAAAAAATCCGCTTCTGACTGCCTGTGACATTTACCGGCCGGCCGCAGTGAAACAGTTAGAGGTGCTGGGACGTCAGATCGATGTGCCGGTGCATACGGCGCAGGAGGGAACAAAGCCTGTGGCAATTGCACAGGAGGCGGTCAAGCGCGCGGTGCGCGGACTGAACGACGTTGTGATTTTGGATACAGCGGGCCGTCTGCAGATCAATGAGGAATTGATGCAGGAGCTGGACGATATCAAGGCCGCTGTCACGCCGTCTGAGATTCTGCTGGTGGTGGATGCCATGACCGGTCAGGAAGCGGCAAACGTGGCGCGTACTTTTAACGAGCGTTTGGCGGTGAGCGGAATCATTCTGTCAAAGCTGGACAGTGATACAAGGGGCGGCGCTGCGCTGTCTGTTAGAGCCATTACCGGAAAACCTGTTAAATTCGCCTCCAGCGGAGAAAAGATGAATGATCTGGAGGTTTTTTATCCAAAACGGATGGCCGAACGCATCCTCGGTATGGGAGATGTGCTGACGCTGATTGATAAAGCCGTTGAAATGTATGATGCTAAAAAAGCAGAGGAACTTGAGAAAAAGATCCGTACGCAAACATTTACGCTGGATGATTTTTTGGATCAGCTGCAGCAGATTAAAAAGATGGGCGGGATTTCCGGTTTGATCAAATTATTGCCGAACGCAGGAAGCCTTGGGGAGGCAGATGTTGACGAGCGGGGTTTGGTGAAGGTGGAGGCCATTATCCAATCCATGACAAAGAAAGAAAAAAACCATCCGGATATTCTGAATGCCAGCAGAAGAAAACGGATTGCCGCCGGAAGCGGAACGACCGTACAGGACGTGAACCGCGTGATGAAGCAGTTCGACGACATGCGCGCCATGATGAAGCAGTTCAGCGGCGCGGGCAAAAAAGGTATCGGCAAAAAGGGGCTTGGAAAAAGAGGCTTTCCCGGACTTCCTTTTTGATCCTATATAAATATCCTACAAAAGAAAATGGAGGTGACATTATGGTAAAAATCAGACTGAAAAGAATCGGTGCCAAGAAAGCTCCGTTTTACAGAGTGATTGTAGCGGACTCGAAATATGCGAGAGATGGAAGATTCGTAGAAGAGATCGGTACCTACAACCCGCTGGTAGATCCGGCCGAAATCAAAATTGATCTTGAAAAAGCAAATGCGTGGATCCAAAAAGGAGCGCAGCCGACACGGTAAAAGCGCTTCTGAAAAAAGCACAAGAGGCATAAGCGCCGGCGGCGGTTTTCCTGCAAAGCTGACGGTGCTTGCTGCATCGTTGGCTTTGCGGATTGTGTCTTTATGCTTTTGTGAAATGTCGTAGTTTGGGAGGTCACCATGAAAGAATTATTAGAATTCATTGCCAAACAACTTGTCAGCAAGCCGGAGGACGTGCAGGTCGACGTTGAAGAAACGGAGAAAAGCATTACGCTGAAGCTGCGCGTTTCCGATGACGATATGGGAAAGGTGATCGGCAGAGAAGGCCGAATTGCAAAAGCGATCCGTACAGTGGTAAAGGCTGCTGCGGTTAATGAGGAAAAACCTGTATTTGTCGACATCGCGTAGGGAGGCATATATACGTTGCTCAAATCATTGATTATCGGTGAGATCGTGAATGTTCATGGCGTCAGGGGGGCGCTGAAGGTGACGCCCCTGACGGATGATCCCAAACGATTCCGCACGTTGAAACAGGTTACGGTTTCCCATCAGAACCATAAAAAGACCGAGAAAAAAATTTATGCCGTTGTGTCTGCCGTTTTGGCGGGCAATTTTGTTTTATTGCAGTTAGAAGGAATTGACGACCGCGACAAAGCGATGATGCTGCGCGGTGCTTTGCTGGAAATCCCCCGGGAGGAGGCCATTGTACTTCCTGAGGATCATTATTTTATTGGGGATCTGATCGGATGCCGTGTTACGGAATCCGACGGGACTGTCCTTGGCTTCGTACGGGATGTCTTCCAGACGGGCAGCAATGACGTATATCGGGTGGTATCTGAACAGGGCGCTGAGATTTTATTGCCTGCAATCGGAGAGGTTATTCTGCGGATTGACATCGCGGCCGGAGAGATCACAGTCAAGCTATTGCCCGGACTGAGGGAAGTGTACCATGCGGATTGATATTTTAACTTTATTTCCTGATATGGTACGGGCTGCCTTTGCGGAAAGCATTCTTGCCAGAGGAATTGAAAACGGCTGTTTTTCTGTCTTTTTTCATCAAATCAGAGACTATACGGACAATAAACAGGGAAAAGTAGACGATTATCCGTACGGAGGCGGTCCCGGACTGATTCTGTCGTATCAGCCCCTTCGGGATGCGTTTGCACATGTGACGGAGGAGAATCAAAAGGCCGGCTATGAAAAGCCGTACTGTATTTATATGTCGCCTCAGGGAACACCGCTGACGCCGGCGGCGGAACGGCTGGCCGGCAAGCATAATCTTGCAATTATCTGCGGCCATTATGAGGGCATCGACGAACGTGTCCTTGATACGATTGTCGACGAGGAAATTTCTATCGGTGATTATGTGCTGACCGGAGGTGAAATTCCGGCAATGGCGCTTGCTGATTGTGTCTGCCGCCTGATCCCCGGTGTACTTGCCTGCGAGGAGGCTTATCGGACGGAATCACATGCCGACGGCCTGCTGGAATATCCCCAGTATACACGGCCGGTTATCATTGATCAGATGGCGGTCCCAGAAGTGCTGCTTTCCGGAAATCATGCACAAATAGATGCATGGCGGTATGAACAGGCCCTCAGCAGGACGGCAAAAAAACGGCCTGATTTATATCAGCGGTATACAGAACAAAAGGAACTTGAGAAAACAATTTATTTGGATAACAGCGCAACGACGCGGCAGCTTCCTGCCGTGACGGCGGAAATGGTTCGCGTCAGCAGCCGGATATACGGAAATCCTTCCTCTTTGCACCATCTCGGCTTGACGGCAGAAAAAGAACTGAAGGCCTGCCGGGAGACCATTGCTGCCGGAATCGGCGTTTCTGAGAGAAACGGCGCAGCAGGGAATATTTATTTCACCTCAGGCGGAACGGAATCCAATAATTGGGCACTGCGCGGCTATCTAAGTGCAAACCCCAGAAAAGGAAAGCATATTTTGGTTTCTTCCACGGAACATCCGTCTGTACTTGAGACCGCCGTATATCTCGAAAAGTGCGGCTATGAGGTGCAGTTGATTCCCGTACATGCGGATGGAAAGACCAACCTTTCTGCACTGCAGAGTATGATACGGCCGGATACCGCGTTGATTTCCGTTATGCATGTGAACAGTGAAACCGGTGCGGTGCAGCCGATCCGCGAAATTTCCGAAATTCGCCGCCGGATGAACCCGCAGACGGTCCTTCATACGGATGCAGTACAAAGCTTCGGCAAACTGCCTATTTCCGCAGAATCTATGGGAGTTGATCTTCTGAGCGGCAGCGGTCATAAAATTCACGGTCCCAGAGGTGTTGGGTTTCTGTATGTCAGAAAAGGGATAAAAATGGATCCGCTTCTGATCGGGGGCGGACAGGAAGCAGGTCTGCGCTCTGGTACGGAAAATCTTCCAGCAATTGCCGGATTTCGCGTTGCGGCGGAGCAGATGTGCGCGGAAATAGAACAGCATGCTGCACATGTACGCCGGATTCGGGACCGTCTTGCGGAAATCATCCGCAGTCAGCTGCATACTTATGAAATGATCAGCGACGAGACATGTTCGCCGTATATTTTCTGCGTGGCTTTTCCGGGGCTGCGGGGCGAAGTGCTGCTGCACAGCTTGGAAGCAAGAGGGGTCTTCCTCTCCGTCGGATCTGCCTGTTCGTCCCACAAGAAAAACCGGAGCCATGTCCTGACGGCTATGGGATATGATGTCAAAGCCATCGACGGAGCGGTTAGGCTTAGCTTTTCGCCTTATAATACAATGGAAGAGGCAGAAGCCGCCGGTGATGCCCTTTGCGCGGAGGTAAAAAAGCTTCGGGCGAGAAATCACAGAAAATACGGAAAAAACGGGGGAAAAGGAGAATAAAATGACAGAACGTGTGATTTTGGCAAGAATCGGAGAAATTGCGCTGAAGGGGTTGAATCGCAGTACGTTTGAACAGCGTCTTGCCCGTAATATGAAAACTGCCATAGCCGGCTGCGGGACGGCTGATATCCGCTGGTCTCAATCCCGTTTTTTCGTAGAACCGACAGGCCTGGATTTTCAATTTGAAAAGGCCCTCGACTGTTTGTCACGGGTTTTCGGCATCGTATCGCTGAGTCCTGCGCATGTGACGGCCTCTGATTATGAGGTGATTGTAAAAAAATCAATTGCGCTGGTGCAGACCGTGGTGGATCGGATCGGGACGGGAGCCCGTAAAGAATATATTACTTTTAAAGTGGAAACAAAACGCGGTATGAAAAGCTTCCCCATGACATCGCCGGAAATTTCCGCAGCGATAGGGGCAGTGCTGCTGGAGCGCTTTCCACTTCTGCGGGTGGATGTCAAACAGCCGGATTTTACGTTGTTTATTGAGGTTCGGGAGGAGTCTTATTTATATACGGATGTGATTCCTGCCCAAGGCGGTATGCCGTCCGGCTGCAACGGGAAGGCCTGTCTGCTGCTTTCCGGCGGCATTGACAGTCCGGTTGCGGGATATATGATCGGTAAAAGAGGGGTCAGTCTCTGCGCCGTACATTTTCACAGCTATCCTTATACGAGCGAACGCGCGAAAGAAAAAGTGCTGGAGCTCGGACGGCTGCTGGCCGAATATACGGGAAATATGCGTATCCTGGTGGTACCGTTTACGGACATTCAGCTTGCAATTAATGAGAACTGCCGGGAAGACCTGAGCACGGTGCTTATGCGGCGCTCCATGATGCGTATTGCAGAGCGCCTGGCGCGGAAATACGGCTGCTCAGCTCTGGTAACGGGAGAGAGCTTAGGTCAGGTGGCAAGTCAGACCATGCAGAGTCTGGCGGCAACTAATGAAGTGTGTACGCTGCCGGTATATCGTCCGCTGATC
>USLW01000077.1 GCA_900555605.1 uncultured Clostridium sp.
AGGCGGATCGGCACCTTTGATACCAGCATTTTACCGTATGAAGATTGCTGTACGGTATTTACGCCGAAGCATCCGCGGACCAGACCGCAGCTGCATGAAATTCTGGAACAGGAGGCAAAAGTGGATTTTGCCCGGCTTGAGGATACCGCGGCGGCGGATGTGCAGGTGTATGATAGTTAGACATTGACAATAAACAGACATCCATGTATACTTTTCATTGTGTTTTGACAGCAATCCGCGTTTTCTGACAAGAGGGCTGCGCGGCGATTGTGAAAGAATAATATGTGGTACTTGTAACGGATTCAGGAGGAATTAGAATGTCAAGAAAATGGTGCTTCGCTGTATTTATGGCAGTCATTGCCGCGGCTCTGTTGATTTTTGCCGGTTGTTCGGAGACTCCGCAGAAGGATGAAAAGTGGTCGGCAAAAGGGCATGAGGATACATTGTCGGTTCAGCCTACTGCAGCGCCGGAGCGCGTTAACTTTGGAAGCTATCCGAAATCGCAGGCAGCCGCCAATGTTGCATCTTTGCTGAATGGAAATGTAAAAATCGACGCGGATACAGGAAACTGGACAGAGTATGCAGGCGCTGACGGAAAGGCCTGGTATGACAGAGAATATGGCTTTTATTGCTATCAGCCGGCGTTAGCCGCTCCGACTCCCGCCGCCACAGCCGATCCTGCGGAAACACCTGCGGCAACGGCTGGCTCTTCTTCTGAAGAGGCGACGGCGCCGCCTGTAAATGTAGAATATGGGGAGACACAATATTACGTTTTGCAGGGAAGCAATTATTTTTTGGTAGAACCCATCACTTGGCTGGTTCTGGAATCGAAGGACAATACGCTGCTGCTGATTACAGAATCGGTAATCGAAAGCGGACTGCCGTTCCATGATCAATACGGCGCGGTCAGCTGGGCGGATTCCTCTATGAGAGATTGGCTGAATGGTACGGATGAATACGCAGTCGGCGGCGCAAAGTACAAAAATTACTGGAATTTTTATCATCGTGCGTTTTCTGAGGAAGAACGCGGCGCCATCCGTCCGTCCGTAATTCAAACGGAGGATCATGAAGTCTATGGGACTTTAGGCGGAGGCGAAACAACGGATTATATTTATTTACTCAGCAGTCAGGAAGCGGATGGTACATACAAGATTTTTTCTGTTGAGAACATTACTGCGGATCATCCGGAAAATGCAAACAGTACTCGTGTTGTTTATGCGACTCCTTATGCAGTGAGCAGGGGCGTATCTGCAGGCAGCAAAAATGAGTGCATCTGGTGGCTGCGTTCGCCGGGAATTAGCACCTATATGCAGGCTGTTTACCGCTTCGGCGACATTGGCAACGGCTATGCCGTCAATGATACAGCAGTGGGAATCCGGCCGGTGGTACGCGTGTCCGCGGATGCCGTGACCAGATTAGAAGCCGGCGAATAGTTACAAAACAATGCAGCAGATTGTTTTGCTCCAGAAATAAAAGAAATTTTCTTTCTCGCAGCTTGAAGGCTTTATAAAATCAAATGCAAACGGCCGTTTTACTGTTTTATACAGAGTAACACGGCCGTTTTGAAGTTTTAAAGCGTTGAAGAATATGAAATGATATCCGAAAGAAAGGCTATGCTTCTTCAAATGCGGCTTTTCTCATCACAATCTTTTGGATCGCCTCTGGGTCAAATTTCGCCTTTCTGTCGTATGTATACAGCCCGTTTTGCTCCTGTTCAACATCCGTAAGCTGTGTATAGCATAATCCGCAGAAGGCAGGATTATCAAGAAGCGCATCGGTAAGGCTTTTGAAGCGTTCCATAAATTCTTCACGGCTTGCCGGCCTGTTGCCGTAGCCCCAGCCGTTCTCCGCGGCATCGCTCCACCAGATGCCGCCGTATTCGCTCATAAAGGTCAATTTATTGGTGAAAACTTTATCGATATTCGGAATCGGCGGTGTGATATCAACGCTTTCTCCTTTTGCAAGGGGATCATAATGCTTTTTGAAAATCTCTCCGTTCTGTTCATAATCGTGACAGTCTGTGATATCCGAAATATCGCCTTCATGCCGCCAACCTGAGGCATCGATTACGGGACGTGTACTGTCAAAAGCCTTTGTCATTTGCAGAAGAAATCTGACAAATTGCGGATTCTGATTGTATTGGGTCTCATTTAACGGGCACCAGCCGATAATAGCAGGATGGTTATAATCTCTTTTCAAAACCTCAAGCCATTCGGGCAGAAAATACTGCATGCAATGATTGCCTCTGATATCAAGACCCCAATTGCCCTGTTCACCCCATACCATATATCCCAGCAGATCACAGTAATAAAGAAATCGCGGTTCGAATACCTTCTGATGCAGTCTTGCGCCATTGAAGCCCATGGCCATTGAACGCTCGATATCGGCCTTTAATGCATTGTCGTCAGGCGCAGTAATAACCCCCTCCGGGTAAAAACCCTGGTCGAGTATCAGCCGCTGGAATACCGCTTCACCGTTTATGTACATTTTTCCGTCAACAACAGAGACATCCCGCATGCCGAAATAGCTGTCGATGTGATCGTGATGCAGACGAAGCGTCAGATCGTACAACTCCGGCTTTCCGGGCGCCCATAAGTGAAGCTCGCTGATTTGCAGATAAATAACACATCGTTTGCCTGATACAGTACTTTTTCCGTATGCCGCCGGCCGGCCCTGGAACGCTGCGCTGGCGGTAAGCGTCCTGCCGTCGGCGTTTTCGCATACCGCTTCTATCATAAGGAGTTTATTTTGAATATCCGGCGTATATTTCAGCTCGGATATATATGCCTGCGGTACGCATTCAAGCCATACGGTCTGCCAAATACCGGTGGTCCTGGTGTAAAAACAGCCGTATGAATGGTAGCGGCTGCTTTGCTTTCCCGCAGGCTGCAATCCGGAACGTACATCTGCACAGATTGTTATCATATTGTCGCCATCTTTCAGATGATCGGTGATATCAAAAGAAAATGACGCATATCCGCCGCTGTGTGTTCCTGCGGATGTGCCGTTGATCCATACTTCCGTCTGATAATCACATGCACCGATATGTAAAATTACATGATTCGGTCCCGACCGCCATGCCAGAGGAATGGTAAAGCAGCGCTTATACCATACGGCACGCATAAAATTCAAGTTCTCCACGCCTGAAAGTTTGCTTTCAGGGCAAAACGGGACCATTATTTTTCCGCGTAGGGTCGCTGCCTCGGGAAGCCCTCTCTCTCTTCCGGTCTCGGTATTGTCAATTTCAAAATCCCAGCTTCCGTTCAAATTCATCCAATGCTCACGTACCAGCTGCGGCCTTGGGTATTCCGGGCGTGGAATATTCACATGATACATTTCTTAACATCTCCTTTGCTTCATGTAAAATCATTCTTATTTTTATTTACAGTTTTTTGACAAAGCGCATAAAGGCCTGGCGCCCTGCAGGCGTGCATGGATACACGCCTGCATCCTCCAGCACACGGATAAAGACATTTCCGACCTCTTTTTTTAAAATTTCATCAATGTTATTTTCATCTATCCGGTGGTATTCCGGCAGAAATTCAGATACCCATTCTGCATGTTTTTCAATCATATGATTGGAGGCAATCTCTTTTCCCGCTAATATATATTCTTTCAGCAGCGCCAGCTCTGTCATCAACCGTGCGGGAAGTACTGCAAGTCCCATCACCTCTATCAGTCCGATGTTCTCTTTTTTGATGTGATGATGCTCCGCATGCGGATGATAAACCCCAAACGGATGGGCCTGTGTTGTGATATTATTGCGCAGTGCGAGGTCAAGCTCATAGATATCACCGTTTTTCCTTGCAATCGGAGTAATGGTATTGTGACGCTCACCCTTCGTTTCTGCAAATATAAAAGCTTCCGCATCGCTGTAATTGTGCCATGTGTCCAGAATATGGGCGGCCAGTCTGACCAGACGCTTTTCATTGGCATGGCGAAGCCGGAGAACGGAGAGCGGCCATTTGAGAATCCCTGTCTCTACATCCTCGTATCCCGGAATCATCACCTGCTGCTCGATTACTGCTTTTTCCATAGCAAAGGGATAACGTCCTCCCTGGAAATGTTCATGACTGAGAATAGAACCGCCGACAATCGGCAGATCTGCGTTGGAGCCTATGAAATAATGAGGAAAGGCGGTAATAAAAGAAAACAGCTTTTCAAACGTGGCGCTGTCTATTTTCATTGGGACATGTCTGCTGTTAAAAACAATGCAGTGTTCATTATAATAGATGTACGGCGAATACTGAAGGCCCCAGTCCTGTCCGCAGATTGATAATGGAATCATACGGTGATTATCGCGTGCAGGCTGTCTGTAATTCCCTGCATAGCCTTCATTTTCAGAACAAAGCAGACATTTCGGATATCCGGATGGCGCCTCTTTTCCGGCTGACGCAATCGCCTTAGGATCTTTCTCAGGCTTAGAAAGGTTTATTGTAATATCAATCTTTCCGTATTTAGAATCCACAGTCCATCTTCTATCCCGGACAATGCGGTAACGACGGATGTAGTTGCTGTCTTGACTGAATTTATAATAGTATTCTGTTGCAGCCTCGGGCGATTGCGCATATCTCCTGCGAAATTCCTTCTGCACTTGGGATGGACGGGGAAGCAGGCAGTTCATCAGTTTTGTATCAAATAAATCTCTTGCAACCGTATTGTCTTCTATAATTCCGCGTTCGATTGCTTCGTCAAGCAGGCCTGACAGAATTTTTTCCAGACCGCCGGCGGGCGCAGTTCCGGAGAAAAGAACGTCGTCCTCCGGCATATCTGCAGTGCCTGCGGAAGGAGTATATGCATTTTCATGAAGCAGCGATAGAAGGCTGTTTATGGTATATATCCTTTCGCATACAGGCGTAAGGCCGCAGTGTATGCCGTAACAGACCAATGTGTTTATTTTATCAGATAGATTCATTTATGATTCCTCCAGCGTTATAGTCGGTGTGTTCGGGATCTGCCTGGCTCGTCCGGGTGCAGAATTGAGGGGTGTCTGCAGCTGCCTAAAGTTTTTTCGATCTCTTTGAGAATAATCGTAAGCTCCATCCGATACTTGATTTTTTTCGAATTAAAATTATAATAGGTTTATAAATAGAAAACTATTAAGATATTTGCTTTTTTTACAACAATATTGAGAATATGACTTGTAGACGGCAATTTATCCCGAGATGAATATTATGCAGCTGCAGATTGATGACCAGAAAAAAGAAATAAAAGAACACGGCAGTTATCATTTTCCCTTGCTGATCAGCCACGAAAGCTTGTCGGACTTTGATACAAAAAGTTTTTTGTGTCATTGGCATCCGGAGATTGAGCTTACGCTGGTACAGGAGGGAGACATTGCGTATCAGACCAATGAAACCGTTCATTATCTGCAAGCGGGAGAGGGCCTTTTCTGCAATGCGAATGTACTTCATGCAGGTCAGAGGCATTCCTCTGAGAACTGCCGATACCTTTCTGTGACGTTTCATCCAAGACTGATTTCTTCATTTCCGTCAAGTCTGATACAAACGGAATATGTGACTCCGGTTCTGGAAAATAAAACGCTGGCTGCCATACATTTTAGGCCGGACGGAGATTGGCAGAGCCGCGTGCTTGCACTGATCCATGAAATGGATAGAGGTAATACACCGCTTCGCCAGAATATTATTCTGCTCTGTATATGGGAGGAAATTACTGCACATACAAGCTCGGCCAATGATTACAATGAGCGGTGTGACACGGCGCGTATCAAAAGTGCTATCGAATATATTGCGGCGCATTATTCGGAACAGATAACCCTTGACCAAC
The DNA here is from genome assembly GCA_900555605.1 of uncultured Clostridium sp. GTDB lineage: Bacteria > Bacillota > Clostridia > UBA1212 > UBA1255 > UMGS1851. The sequence goes on from USLW01000077.1 coordinate 5,788, forward strand.
TGGCTGCAGAAATGAATTTGTGCAAAAGCGAGAGCTGCAGGGCCTTTAAAAAATATATGGGAGAAACATTTTTTACTTATCTGAACAGGTATCGTATCGGGCAGAGCCTGTATCTTCTGAAGGACGCATCACGCAGTATCACAGAAGTCGCGGGACTGAGCGGATTTGTTTCACTGGGATATTTCACAAAGCGCTTTAAAGAAATAACCGGAATAACGCCTCGAGAGTACCGAAAAAAACAGAAAAGCCGATTGAACCGGAGCGGGGAAATCACGCAGGGATAACGGAACATTTGTAAAGTTTCTGTTTCAGCAGCGTTCCTGATTATCTATCCGTACGTCTCAGCAGCGCAAATTTATAATTCTCAAAGGGGTCCTCTCCGTATCGGACCACTTCATAGCCTGCCGGCAGCAGGGTATAATCTACCTGATACGGACTGGCGGTATATTTTTCAGCGTGCAAAAGCGTGCTGAAATCCTCGCCTTTGTTCATCCGGACAACGACAAATTCAACTTCTCGGCGCTGCACAAGCGTTTCCTGCTCTTCATACATCTCCGGAAGTCCGGAACGTGGAATATTGACCTTGCAGAAGAATTGATTGATCGGTCTGATGCCGGCGGCAAAATAAAAGCCCTGATCGATAAAACCATAATTCAGCAGCGTCGGATTTTCTGACTTTTGCATTTCTTCCGCAAAAAGATACTGCGGATAATCCTGCCTGCTTTTTCCATAATAGGGCAGACAGTTGCTGAGCAGTGCTATCCCGCAGATTACTGCTGCAAAAAAGAGCAGAAATCGTTTTTCTGCTTTTCTGCCGGCAGCGGCGCCTTCCGCCGGAATGCCGGCGTTTTTTCTGCGCTTTTGTATGCGCTCCCAAATATCCGATATGCCGAACATGGTAAACACAGCGACAATCAGCATATAGTAATCATAACCGACGCCGCCGATATAAAGGATAAAATAAGAAAAAAAGAAAGAGACCGCAAAAACGATGCGGTGAATTTTAAGCCGGAAATACTGCTTTGTAAATGAAAATTTGGCGATTCCCCACAGGATCGTAAACCAAAGAAGCGGATTTACCGCGAGATCATAACCGACGCGTTCAATCAATACCAAAAGGCGCTGTGTAAGATCTGCCTCTGCGGTATACTGGAAGATATTGGCGTAAAAATATGTCTGCAGCCAGACCGCGACTGCATCGCAGCGCCAGAAATAGAGGAACCAAGGAATCGCTGTGATCAGCATGCCGCCGAGAAATACCAAGCAGCTGATGACTCCGCGTGCATATTGCTTCTGCATACAGCAGATAAAAAAGACGGCTGCCATCCAAACAATCCAGAAGCCCAAAAGCGTAAACTTGATCCAAAGGACACATCCTGCCAGAAGTCCGTTAAACAGGATCAGCCGGTAGCGCATACAGACAGGCCCATCAGACGTTCCGGTATGATTTTCACGCTCCTTAAAATACCGGAGCAGATAAAACAGGCTGACCGCGAAAAAGGTCAGACAGAACTCTTCTGCGTTGTCGCCGCGCTTAAAGCAGCTGGCGGTGGCAATCAATGCACCGGACAGCACGGCTGTACAGGCCGCGTTTTGTTTGGAGGCAAAAAGAAGCGCGATCTTATAAATGTAGTACATTAAAACGGCAAAAAAGAGTACTTCAAGCAGAAATACGCCGATAAAAGTTGTTTCGGAAATCATGGCGGCGAACGCATGCATAAAGTAAATCAAAGGTCCTTTGTGATCGAACAGATCCCTGTACAGAACCTTTCCGTTCAGCAGTTCACGTCCGATGGTAAAAAAGATATTTTGGTCTACGCGGCTGTGAAGCGGAAATAGATAGGATGTCATCGTGCACAGTGACATAAAAAGAAACGCGGCGACCAAAAGAAATAAGATCCATTTTTTATTGCGGACGGCAATGGCCGGCATAGCATCACTCCGTTGCTTGTGTTTTTTCTTCTGCGGTATAGTACGCGTACCTTTCTATTATAATACGAATTTCATTTTTCTGTAAATGCATAATCCGACGCGGCACGTGTACCCTGCCTTGACAAAATAATTCTTTTTTGATAAGCTAAATAAAGATAGGAATTATTCCTGATTTAAGAGGCGGTTGATTATGAAAAAATACAGTAAGCAGCGTGAAATATTATTAAATGAATTGCGAGGGAGGAAGGACCATCCCACCGCAGAGGAGCTGTACCGTGCGGTGCGGGATAAAATGCCCAACTACAGTCTCGGGACGGTTTACCGCAATTTAAAT
>USLW01000078.1 GCA_900555605.1 uncultured Clostridium sp.
GGTGTTGAGCAGCTTCGAGAGCCCTTCGAGCGCGAGGTATTCGCACTGTACGGGAATCAGCACCGTGTCTGCGGCCGTAAGGATATTCACCGTCGTATAGCCCAGCGAGGGGGAGCAGTCGATCAGGATATAGTCGTAACGGTCGCGCACGCTCTCCACGATGCGGCGGATCACGTGGTGTCCGTTCTCCATCTTCGGTAGCTCGGTGTCGGCGGCCACCAGGTCGATCGACGAGGGGAGCAGCCAGAGGTTCTTTACGTCCGGGCTTTGGAGGATTACGTCGGCCGCCGTCTTCGCTCCGGTGATGCACTCGTAAATGCCCTCCAGGTTGATATCGAAGCCCAGTCCCGACGTGGCGTTGGCCTGCGGATCGGCGTCCAGCAGGAGAACTTTCTTGCCCAGCAGCGCGAGCGACGCCGAGAGGTTGATGGCCGTGGTCGTCTTGCCCACGCCGCCTTTTTGATTTGCTATTGCGATTACTTTCATTGCAGCATCTCCTTTTTATTTTATTTATATACGTTATTTATAATATATATTTTATATAATTGTCAATACATAAAAGGGCCGCGCCACCAGATCGTTTCTGATGGCGCGGCTCTTTTATGTACTTCTTTTAGCCCTATACGAACCCTCTATATGTCCGATCTCCAATAAACTTAATCGGCGCTGTATGATAACCTGGAACCTGATCTGCCGCCCATACCGCAGCATCTCTGATATTGTTAGAGTGATTTCCCGCAATTACTTCCGGGAAAAACGCAGACGAAAAATCTGTGGAGTTCCCGCCCTCAACTGTGTCACTCCATCCTAAAAACGCGCGACTTTGCGAATAGCTATAAATGTTGAATTGATTTGACCATCCAGTCCCTGCCGCGGAGTAACATGCATCCAAAAAAACGAATCTCCAATTTCCATGAATATCATCGCGTCCCATTGTCCATCCGAGTCCACTGAGCACAGTTTGATCCTCGTCACCATGGCATGCAAGATATAAACCGTAAGCATTATCATCATCTATAAAGGCATCTAGGCTTTGTCTTAAATAATACTGTGCGCTAATGCACGGTTCATAGGTTGTATATCCAAGCTCATTAAAGCATGTCGTTGCATCTGCTGTCTGTTTTTGTGGATTTGGAAAAGCTCCCTCTCCATCTGCTGAAAATGCCCGTGCCACCATTCTCTTTTCTGAATAGGCGATATCTTCCCCCGTTGCCGCATCAATATAAACGGAATAATTTCCAATCGTAAAGTGATACGCCATCCGCACTTCGCCATAATGCCTTGTCGTGGAATTTTCATCGCGTAAATAATTCCTTTTTGTAAATGTCAGCTCACACTCAGCATTTGACAAGTTCAACCCTTCAACCGTGTCCAGCTGTGTAAGTCGCTCAAATGCATCGGATTGTGTTATGCCCGGTGTGATCGTATTTGGAGCCTCATCAAATCTCCTATATGTTGTAAGTTCCCGCGTTCGTCTATTTACGACAGCATTTACACTTTCATACGGATTTTGAATTGATCCATAACTCTTCACCCAGGTAAGACGCCAATAGTCATCGTCAAATTCTTCAGATCCGACAAGGTCATAATTCTCGTCCATATCAGAAATTTCAACAATATTATTTACCGTCTCCGAAATGTCGTCTTCTCCATAAACGACAATTGCATCATTCGTACATGCTGTAAAATGGGAAATTGCTTTTACATTTGCACCATCCATGTCGACCTTCAAATTGTCGTCAAACACTAATTGCCTGACCCTCTGGCCATCAACGTCTATCACCTGCTGATCACTATATTCTTCTCTTTCGATCCCAGTCATACTGAGAACCTGCGCAATATTTTCACTCATCTTGGCTTCTACAGTATTTCCACTTGCAGAAACGCCCATCCCACTTGGAATTAAAACCATCAACCCAATTGCGAGAAATAGCGCAATTGCTCTTCTGTACTTTTTCACACGCATTCTCCCTTCATGTTTTATCGATTCTCTTTTAGACGCCCATCTACAACATCTAGCAAATACTCATGTGCATCTTCCTGAATATCGAACCCTTTGGATATGCCCGGATCTCCGCTAAGCATCAAATATCCATCTTGTTCATACACCCCCGTTCCAATATAACAATACGGCTCATTTTTATAGACTCCAATCGCATACCCGTCCCCGAAGTCTATATAATACTTCGCCGTTCCTCTCCACCCTTGGCTTGACTCTGTCAAAGCTTCTTTTCCAAACATTTTTCTGAGTTTTGTAACGGTCTCATCCTCATCAATTTCAAACGTCTTATTCCCATTCAATCCGTCATAAATATATAAAACTGCCTTGTTTTCTGAGATTTCTTTCTCCTTGTCCTCACTAACATATTCTTGTTTTATTTTCCCTCCCGCTTCCATTTCAGGTTCCCGATCTACCCCCATCCCATCTTTGTAGAAATACTCCTCCACGCTTAATTTTTCTCTCGTTTCTCTACATCCACACATAATCAGAATTAGCCCAATGCACATCAATGCAACAACACTTTTAATTCGCATTTCTCTATTCGATCCTCTCTATCATTCATTAGCACTTTGCGTCACAACAATCTTTACAGTCATCTCCCTTTTCCACTTGATTTTAACTATAATTCTGCTCAAGTGTAAACCACATGAACTTTACACGCAGGCAACGCACAGTTGCTTTTTCTATATTTCCATGTAGTGCTTTTAATTTCTTCCCTTTTTTGATATAATTCTCACGCTGCGACTCCTTCCAGCGGAAGGAGGTGAACGCCTTGTCGTACTTAATCGCCTTTGCTATCTCCGTACTGGCAGGCGTAGTTTCATACTACATCTGCAAGTGGCTGGATGGAGATAGTTGACTCCGCAGCACCCGGCCCAACGGTCTGGTCCACCGATAACGGACAAGAAGCCCTCCAGAAGCTGCAACTTCTGGAGGGCTTCGCTACGCCTTGTGTAGTTTTCTTAACCGCCTTTGCTCGGTCAACTGTAGTTTAGCAGATTCCGCTGATTTTGTCAACGGATGATCCTGTCGATTGGCGGCGTTCCCGCATTACATTACATATTTTATATATTATATATACAGTATATAAATTACATAACATTTGCCGTTGTTTCTTCAAAACAGATCGCTATGCGTTCCTGTTCTGGTTAAGCAAAGAACAAGCTCATCGTTCTTGATCTCATAAATCAAGAGCCAGTCTGGGGTTATATGGCACTCCCGGCATCCAATATAGTCACCGGACAGGTTATGATCCCGATAGCTTTCTGGCAGCGGCTTCTGTTCAGCCAAAATAGTGATTACTTCCTCCAGCAGCCGCACATCATAGCCTCTCCGAACAATCCGCTTGTAGTCTTTCTTGAAGGCCGTCTGATACCTAATCGTCAGCATTCAGATCCTCCATCAGGTCTTTTACGGAGGAAAAAGACCTGCTCATTCCAATCCCATTCTCTGCATCCTCGATTGCTTTCCTTGTTACAGCGTTCGGTATTTCTCCGCCGATTTCAAAAGGAATGCGATACTCACGGACCGCCTTCTTCGCAAAAATATTAAATGCGGCTGTCATTGTCATTCCCATATCTGCGCAAAATGCCTCAAACTGCATTTTTAAGTCGCTGTCCATCCGGATATTGATATTTGTGCTTGCCATTATCGCAGCTCCTTTCTGCTCTTAGCGTTCTCATTGTATTATATTTTATTTACATTGTCAACATTTCCGTTCCATTGCCTCCACCTCGGCCATAGACTTCACGACACCATGCCCGGCACGAACCTGCGTAAGGCCGCGATCCAGCTTCCGCAGATACACGGAGTTTCTTTCAGCCTTCTCCATTTCACCGTACCGTTCCTCGCTGATGATTACTACGTTCTTATCTTTCTTCCGCGTGTCAATTACAGTTTCGTCAATCATATTGTCTCACTCCTTGCATTGTTTCTTGTCCTTTTCATTGTGCCACTTATTATGAAGACGCCGCACAGCCTCATTTCCATTTTTTGGGCAATATGCCCCGCAAAAGCAATCAATAATTGATATAAAGTATATAAATTAAATAATATATATACTTTATATCACATAAATCCGCTATTTCTTTTTGGCTCAGTACTTGTTATACTATTTCCGTGCAAAGAAGAAGGATTGCGCTCCATGAGGATGTAATAGGAGGGAATCTGCATTTATGATTACACGCAAAGAAATTGACTTGGCTGCACCGCTAACAACGCCACAAATAGAAATGCTAACGGCTCTCGCAGCCTCTCCATCGACCGCGGATGTAGACTGTCCGGAATTAATGGCAGCACAACAAAACAGCTTCCATCGGATCATCCGCAAAACGGAATCCCGCTTTGTCTCAGGTGACACAGATACATCGAAAAAGTAGCGTTATTTTCTGAGACAATCATCAGGCAACCTTGTCATAAATCTATATATCGTAAATATTTTATATAACGTATATACTTTACGCAAAGTATATACGTTATTTTGTTTCCCACCACTTTCGGATCGTCTTTGGATCCAGCCCAGTGTCTTTATGGCAATCAGCTTTTTTACCAGACGGATTTGCCTTTCTCCATTCGTAGACTTTCATCTGTGCCGTTGGGCGACCATCCGCAGCCTTCATTGGTATCCCTATTGCTTTCATATCCTCTTTTCGCCTCCGCGCCAAATAGAGATGCTTTTCCTGCGTTAGCCCGTTTCTTCTGTTCCGCTCTATATGAACGTCCGTCAGCGCCTCTATATCGGAAATCGTAAAGTTGTAATATTCCCGGTCATACGCCTCCAGCGCACTCTTAATATCATCCTCAGTCAACGCATTCTCATGTTGCACCATCTGGAGATCCTCAAATGCAATCTGCATATCCTTCCGAAGCTGCGCCTTCGGAACATCGCATTTATAGGCGTAAATTGCCATACACATCAAAAAGAAATACCGGTGTCCGCCCCGGATTGATAATATCTGCCGCAGCCACCAATGGTAAAGTGCATACGGATCGTCGCCATGTACCTTTCCTGCAATGTCCCATTTTTTCGGGTACTTTTCGCCCTTGACAATAACTCGCTCATACCACTCCGGATACGCTTCCCGCGCTGCCGCTCTCGTTATCTTCGACGGTCTAAACGGCTTATTGACATCCACCCGATTTTCCGGTCTGGCATAAGCGTTCAAATATTCCAACGTCACCGGTTCGCCGGTCCGAAACGCCACAATCTGATTGCCATGCTTTTCGTTGATGCTGCCAACCATGCGGAAGCTCTGGTTGATGGACTGATACTGAATCTCTTTGTTTTGCGACGTCGCCTTGTATTCCCACATCCGAAACGTAAGATCATACTTTAGGCTTTTCAACTGGATTTTAATATTCGGGTATAGATCGATCGGCTCCCGGAAAAAATAGCAAACGTGCAGACCGGTCCCTGACAGAACGAGATACGTCGGCATCGGCAAGCGGCGAAGCCGCGTCGGATCGCCGCCAAATCGCAAAAATAAATTTCGCAACTCTTTCAGACCAACACCATCCAAATCGAAGATCAGTGCGTTCATCCGCTGCGCGTGCTCCAGCTTATTGGATTTCCCGCGATAGGACAGTCCGCTGCACAGCGTCAGCGGATTTTGTTCGATAAATTCCATGTAATCATTTTCCCACTGATCGGAGAACATGATTCTTCGGCGCATTCGATTAAAACCATCGGACGTTTGCTCCCGATACAGATAAATTGCGTTGGGATGAGAATAATCCATATGCTGCTCGTCAGATCGCTCGTTATTCGGGAACATCTCTCTGTAAAAATCATAGCCGCTGACCTCCGGAAATTGAGAACTCAAATACTCATATCCTTCAGTGTAATTCTGTGTCATACACAAAGTCCTCCCAGTAAAAGAAAAAGAAGCAAAAAGAAAAGTCCGCTGCGGCGGGGATTCCAAACCATCCGGATTTGCCCACCGCCTTTCCCACAGGCTTACGCCTGCCGGTACGCCCACAGGATTCCCCACACCATAAAGGCGTGGAGAATCCTGATGGACGACCTTGGAAAAGACCGTGGACAAATCCTACCCTGCTATCGGATGGGCTGCGCCCCCCGATCCAGCACCCAGCAAATCGCTACAAACTGCTGACCCCTGCTCGCTTCCTAAAAAGAGAAATTTTTTATTTTTTCGCAACAAAAATCCAGCCCCTGTTCTAGCCTTAGACCCCTATACGGGGGCTTAGATTATCAATAGCTTTTTCCCTATTTTTTGACCGTTATTATAGCCTGTCCAAAACGCGATTTCAAGGGTTGCGGACAGGCTATTTTGCTATCCATTTTTCGTTCCAGCCCGCATATCTGCGGGGACGATTCCAAGCGGTTTTGTGTGCTGAATGATATATTCCCAATAGCCAACTCTATAGTTTGCCCGAAGCTGCCGTGAGAATAGCGTATTGTGCGCTGCTTTGATTTCTTTCCAGTTTTCCGTTTCGATTAAATTCTCATAGCTGCTCCCGCTGCAAATCATCGTAATGCCCACGTCCGCAAGCAAGCCATTTTTTCTGGCCAGAAGATCTTCCTCGATCAGCTGCCTTGCCTGGCTCTCTGTAAAATCGACCGAGTAAGGACTCTGAAGTACCGTCTCCCATACCTTTGCCGTCAGCAGCTTATTCCTGCCGGTTTTGTACCGTATTTCTTTTTCGGAGGACATCACGACAACATACCCGGTATGTACCTTTTTCGGTCGCAGCCCTCTATCCGCATTTGCTCTTTCCCGCGAAATTCTGAGAAGGTTCGCGTTGAGGGCGCGCTGGTCGGCGATTTCAGCCGTTTTCCGCTCCACCTGCTGTAAAAGGTCGTCTATCTGCGCTTGCGCCCTCTGTGCAGCTCTGTCGGCCTCGTGTGCCGCCTCCTGTTTTACTCTGGATATCTCCCGCGCAGCGGCTCTTTCTGCTTCCTCTTTTTCGCGCTTGGCTCTATCGCGCTGATTTAGAAGCATCTCATATTCCTGCCTTGTTTGAATTACATGGGTACACTCACCATCAAGGCTATCCAATGTTTTATAGCCTCCCATTCGTTTCCTTACGTACTCGATGCCTCATTCGCCTCCCATCAAAGGCCGCGGATATAGTTGTCCGCTACAACACTGATTCTATTATGCCCCAGCGCCTTGCTGCAGACCAGCATAGCAGCCTTGTCCAGCTTCTTGCCCGCTTCATCCTTGCGGCAAGTGTAGACGTCACTCTGATATCTTTTTCCGGTTCCTTTATTCACCCGGTCAAACGGAATTTCACTGATCTTTCTTGCATGAGCTTTGTAGATAGCAACTGCGTAATCTGAGCGGTAACTATGAATATCCGCGCATTGGTGAATGAACTGCCAGACCTTTTCATCGGGCAGCGTGTTCTTCATCCGGTCGATGATCTGTGTCTGATTTTTCCCTATAATGGGGCTTACGCGCTCCCTACCGCCTTTTCCGTTTCGCACATGGATGAAATACTCACCCTCAAACATTCTCGTGTCCTGCAGCATCTGAAGCCGCTTCGTGTCACCCGGCGTCCGCTTCTGCTCTGGGATCTGTTCCAGCGCCGTGATCTGCGCTTCGATCTGTTCCCGTGTCACCAGATCCGTTCCCTTCAGATCCGCAAGCTCGCTGCGCCGCAGCCCGGTTCCCCGGCAGAATTTTATCAACTCATCGTTGTTAGCTTCCGAGAAGTGCCGATCCCGCTTGGCGTCTCCCCTGCTCCGTTTAATTTCTGATCGGTTCCGCTTCGGCGGCTTGAAGTAGTCTTCATCGTCTGGTTTTATGCCATACAACTTCCCCAAGGCTTTCGCCTCGGCCTGAATCGTCCATGCAGATAGATCCTGGTCAACTCGCACCTGCAGCCACTCGTTGACATACCTTTTTGCTTTCTTCAGCGTCGTACATTCCGGGTATTTTTCCTTGACATACTTCAAGAAGTACTTTATGTGCTTCCAGTAGGTCTTGTATGTGTTGACCGAGAAGATCTTATCATCGGCTGTCCCATTCAAAACT
>USLW01000079.1 GCA_900555605.1 uncultured Clostridium sp.
GCCCATGGATACGGGAGTTTGCCTGGTGGTATCAGATTCTGCAATATTATACAAATCTCAGCAGTTTTTCCGCACCGGAGCCGCTTTGGAGCCTGGCCAGCCGGACCGGCGTGATCGAAAAAGTACTGGATTGCGTGAAAGACGATACCTGCGCGATGTATGCGGAAATCAGCACCGGGATTGACTACCGGATCCAGGCTTCCCTGAAATCCAATAAATGGGACGCGCTGGCAGATGGATTCGCTTCATTGCTCTCACAGTTTGAGCGCGCCCTCTTAGAGGCAGCGCAAAAGGAAAAAATTTCTTCTGACGGCAATGCTTCCGACCGTGTGTCCGCCAGCGGCAGCGCATCTGCAGTTCGCAGCGCAGACGCTGAAAAGGCTGGGCGGGATACAGAACCACTGCGGCTGCAGCCATTGGCGTGATGGTCATGGTCTTTCAAGCTCCGCATAACAAACAGGCATTCACAGCCGCAGAAGGGAGGGATTAGCGCGCCATGCTGGAAATTTTAAAAAACGCCGGCACGGCGGCAACCTCAGTGATCGCCCTGTGCACCTGCGCGGCACTGATCATCCGGCCTCTCAGAGAACGGCTACTGGGCATCAACGCGCAGAAGGAAGCGCTGAAATGTCTGCTGCGCAGCGAGATCACCGCCATCTACTATCAGCACATCGACACTGCTGCGCTCAGACAGTTTGAATTTGAAAATGTCACGATTTTATATGAAGCATACAAAAAATTAGGCGGTAACTCCTTTGTAGACAAGATATACGCAAAAATCCGGGACGAATGGCATATCGTGCGGTAAAGGCCCTTTATACCGCAGGCCGCTTATTCCTGAATGGAGGTTACAATACCATTTTCGAAATAGATATAACGATTACCCGAGTACACCCATTGTTCACGGGTACCGTAGGCAGTCGTCGTTTTGTTGATTTTTTTGGGCCCACCCCAAAGCGATTTACGTACTTCTGCTTGACTCATGCCGATTCTGGGTATTTCCGGGGTTACGTCATCCGGGTTTGTACTCTTGGAATAATAGGCGTAATATGATATAGATTGATCTTCAAAGCGAGTCTCAGCAACTCTATTTTTTATAGGATTCCATTCCACTTTGTAATCAGATCCTCCAGTAGTCGTATATAAAATATAATCATTACCTTTTTTTTCAAACCGACATTTATAGTAACTAGTTGAAATCTCATCTCTATACAGTCTATATATATTTATTTCTGTTATCCTCCATTTTTTAAATACCAAAAATGATTCAAAATCCTCACGCTTCCATGTGCCCTGTAATTTATTCATAAATACGGCCCGCTCCTGATACAGCTGCGCGTCTGCATATGTTGAAATATCTTGAAACAGATCTGCTGCCTGCTTAAATTCCCCATCGTCATATAATTCTATCGCCCTACTATATACGCACTGCGGGTCCTTTTCTGCGATCTTCTGATAAAGTTCTGATACATTTTTTTCCTTCATGATCTGTAATAAATCAGAAAGCGCCTCTTGGTAACGTCCTTCCGCAAATTTTTCACAGGCGGCAGCATAATAGCATTCCGTAATTTGTGCCGCAGTATCCTTGTATTCATTAATGGTATTGAATAAATCGATTGCTTCCGTATATTCCTTTGCTTTATATAACTGATGCGCTTTTCGATAGGTACATTCGCTTACTTGCTCTTTTGAATCAGAAAAGTCCCCTAAACCTTCAAAAATCGCAAGCGCACTGTCGTATTGACCGTCTTCTAATAATCGGGAGGCCTTTGCATAGGTAGCTTCTTTCACTTTCTCCCGCGCATTAGAATAATCACCCAGGTTCTCAAAAAGTTCGATTGCTCTATCATATTCTCCATTCGCCAGACAGGACTTTGCTGTACGATAATCAAGGTTCGGTCTTATTGCAATATAGACGATAACAAATATAAATAAAAGTGCGATTACACCCATAATAATTACATTCCGGATACTGCCTTTAGACTTTTTCTGCGGCTCTATATTGGGCGGCTGCTGAACACCGAAGTCTGTCGGCATACCGCAGCCGGGACAGAATTTCATCTCCTTGGATATGGAATGATTACAATTCGGACATTTCATGGATCCCATTATTTACACCCCCGATTTTTTACAGATGATATTAAAATAAATATAATAGAATGTCTAATCATATCAATATATTATTTTATTGAATATTTGTATATCATCGCTTGTTTCTAAAGTATATCATAAAACACTTCCATAGTAAAGAATTCTATAAAAGAACCCTTTTATATTATACGCTGCTATAAATATTCTGAGATAAATATTTCTTTTCTCATCATTATAGATACATAACCTAAAAATCATCGGCAGAAGAAGGGCTTTTGCCTCTTTTATATGAAGCCACTTTTAATATTAGGAAAGGAATGGTGAACATAAAATATGACAAATTATACAGATCGCATTAATCTGGAACTGCTGGCTGCATTAAAAGGCGGCGGTTCCCTTTCAGGTGCCTCCGGGCAGAAAATCACAAGCCAATTAAAAAATATCATAAGCGAAATACAGACAAAAAAACTCGCTGTGCTGCAGCTGGATATCGATACCTCGCCGCAGGCACAGGCAAAAATGCAGGCGCAGCTCAATACACTCATCAAATCGTTATCCGCCAATGTGAAACTGAATGTACAAGTTGGAGAAGAAGATAATAGTATAGAATCCGTATTAGACAAAACAAAACAAAATTTTCTGGATAAGCTGAATGATGATATGATGTCACTGAGCGTCGAGAAAGTAAAAAGCGCAGCAGCCTCAATCTATCAGGCGGCATTACAAACAATTTCCGGTTCATCAGCAGAAGGATTGTCTGAGTCCCAAAAAGCCGTTGAGCTGCTCCAAAACTTCATTGTAACTGCAGAAACCGGAAAAGTTTCAATACAGGGATATGCAAAATCCATTTTAACGACATCAACAGCCACAAAGACTTTTTCCACTGTAACACAATTGGCCAAAGCTGCCGTCGGGTCATTGGTCGCAGCTGCCGCCTCATTTGTTGTTAGTGCAATTGTGACGAAAATTCAAGAATGGGCTAATGCAGAAGAAGCAGCTGCTGAGGCAATGAAAGAGAGAATCAAAACTGCAAAAGAGGATGCAGAAGAATTAAATAAAACAAATGCAACATTAGAGCAATATAAAGAAAAAATTATTGAACTGAGAACAGAATTAGATTCCGGGAACTTATCACAGTCGGAAGCATACAAAAAAAGAAAAGAGCTATTGGGTATTCAAGAGGAAATGATCAAAAAATATGATCTTGAAGCAGAATCTGTAGATTTACTGAATGATAGCCTAAAAAAGAGTATTGCTTTATTAGAACAGCAAAAGAAAGAGAATGCAACACAATGGCTAAACAGAAATGAAAAAGCTTACTCTGAAGCAAAAAGTTATTTAAATACAGTACAAAAAGCAGAAGATAACGGCACCATATTCTGGGACTCCTATACAGATTATCATGATGGTTCCTGGGGCGCTCAAACAGAATGGGTGACAGCAGTAGATGAATTGTTAACCCGAGAATCAGACCTTTTTCAATCCAATGAATATGCTAACGAAAGAGTAATACAGAAGTTATCTGAACTATTCCAATCTCAAGGCGGAGCCTTTACTTTTAAACAGGATTATATGGAAAATTGGAATGTACACAGCAGTCTGACAGGAACCCGTGAAGAAATCATTTCTAAATATGAAACAATTATAGAAGAACTCAGAAGGTGGGATGAAGAAGGGACGCGCCTGATCAGGCAGGTTTTGTCAAAAAAACTCAACTATTGGGACTCAGATACTTACAAAGATTCTGTAGCGCTTGCAAAAGAAGGTACGAAACAAACAATTCTCTCCGATGCTACATTAAGCAATTATTGGGCATCCGCCGCATACGCAGCACAGGCCTATCAAGAAGCAATTGCTTCTAACGATGAAGAGGCCTCCAAGACTGCTCTAAAATCATTTCAAAAAGCAAAAGCCTCTTTTGAAGAAGCCATAAAAAACGGCGAAATTTCCGATGTATTTGTGCAAAAATATTTTGCGGACTTTTTTGAAGAATTTGAGACAATGACAAAGGGTCATACATTCCGGATTAATTTTAGTGCAAACAAAAATGGAATGAAGGATTCTATTTCTGGCATTATCAATGAATTGGATGGACTTACAAAATCAGAAATTCTGGACCTTGAACACTCGGGAACATCTGCACAAAAAGAATTATTTGCTTCTCTTCAAGCAGAAGCAGAAAAGTACAAACTATCTGTAGAAGAATTATTAGAGCAGCTGGTTATACTGGAACAGATAAAATCGGATCCAAAGGAAGTAACCTTTGATATCTCCAATTATGTTGATAATATAAATGAAATACAAGAAAAAATAGGGCGGTTCAAATCAGTAATTAACTCTATAGAAAATGGATCATTTACCCCTTCAGCTATGTTAGACTTTATTCAGGATTTTCCTGATTATTATAAATACCTGAACGATATAACTTTGGGATATGCAAATTTAAAAAGCGTTTTAGAAGAAGATCTACAAAAAGTTCCAGATAGCTTGACTGAAAAATTTAAAAAGTTATATGATGAAGTTTCAGATGAATCTCTTAAATCTAATATCCAGGTCTTTATAGATTTTTTAGAAAACCTTCCTTCAGCAGCAAATAATGCCGCAGCCGGCATTGAGGAATTAAGCACTTCATACAGCAAATTTCAGAGTAAGATGAATAGCGTTACTTCAGCATACAAAGCACTTTTAAATAGGGATAAGCTATCCTTCTCGCAAACAATAGATCTGATCACGAACCATAAAGAATTGTTGAAATATATCGACCTCCAAAATGGTTCATTAAAAATTACAAAAGAGCTCTTAAATGACATTTTTGAAATCGAGAAAGAAAATCAGCTTATAACATTAAATAATAGGAGGGAAACACTGGAAAACTTATTAGATGATATTACCCCAAAAAGAAGTAATAAGACGCTCCAGATGCATAACCTTAGAGACTCTATCCTTAAATATGAAGAATTGTTAGCAGCTCCCGGTCTTTCAAATATAAATAAAACTATTTATAGTATGTATTTATTAGGATTAAACGCATTGTATAATACTGTGAAAAATGAACACACAGCGTTTCAAACCGAGTATACAAATATTCGTGAAGAAATGAATGAGATAGACTCTTTAATTGCCTTGTGGAATAATGCAGACATCTCAGACTTTGTTGATGGAGAAACAGAGGCAAACACGGCCTCCTCCCGTTGGCAAGCACTCTTATCCGAAAAAAAACATGCGCTTGCCATGGAGCAAATCACCGAAGAGGAATACTATCACTGGCTTCGAAAAAACTATTTATCCGTGCTGGGCACTTATGAAGAAACTGCGGACGAACGCAAAGCAATCGCAGAGGAGCTGTACAATTGGGATAAAGCCGCGCAAAGCAGATTGTCGGATGCTGCCATTGAGACTTGGAACAAGCAGCTTGCGGAGAAAAAATATCTGCGGGATCTCGGAAAAATCTCGGAAAAAGAATATTATGATTGGGTACGGGCGAATTATCAATCCGTTCTCGGCGCCTATGAAGAGACCCTGGATGAGCGGCGTTCCGCTGAAACAGAGCTGTATCAGTGGGAGCAGGGGCAGCTGGAATCTGCAAAAAATGCTTTGGAAGAGCTGATTTCATATCGTCTTCAAATGCTCCAGAAAGAAAAGGAGGCCGAAAAGCAAGCGCTTTCCGACCGTCTGAATAAATACAAGGAATTCTACAATAAGCAGAAGGAGCTGCTGCGCGATCGGCATGACGAGGAAACATACCTGGAGCAGCAGGCCGAGAAGCGAAAGAAGATCACGGATTTAGAGCTTCGGATCCATCAGCTGTCCCCGGATGACTCTGCCAAAACCCAGAGAAAAATTTTGGAGCTCCGGGAAGAGCTGTCCCGGGCCAATCAGGAGCTTGCTGATTTTGAAAAGGATTACAATTTAAAGCAGGCGGAGGAGCTGTACGACAAGCTGTATGAATCCGCGGAAGCCTCCATCAACGGGCAGATAGAGCTGATTGATCAGGAACTGGAAAATGCCAAGACCATGCGGGACGCAGCGCTGTCGGACCTGATGAACGGAAACGATGTGCTGTATCAGCAGATGATCGAATATAACCGGAAATATGGCTCTGCAATTGATGCGGAGATCACGGAAAAGTGGCAGAACGCCTATCAGGCTCTGAAGGATTACCGCGCTCTGCTCGGAGAGGATTACAGCGGGCTGCATCTCAGTACCGCAGCCGGCGGCAATATGGCGGCAGAGCCTTCCGCACCGTCAAACTCGCCTTCCAAGCCCACCGTGCACAGCGCTTCCGCCGCCGGCAGCGGTTCAGGCAGCCCCGGGCGCTCCTTCATACAGCGCTTATACGTTAAGCGATTCCGATACGCTGTGGAGCCTCGCCCGGCGCTATTACGGAGACGGCAGGCAGTGGACAAAAATTTCCGCCGCTAACGGAAACTTAGACCCGTACAACCTGTATGCCGGCATGGTGATCAGAATTCCATCCTACGCAGGGGGAACGGCTTATGCCGCCGGAGGCCTCTCCCGGATAGATGAACAGGGGGCGGAAATCATTTTATCAAACCCTGCCCGCGGCAGGTATGCCCTGCTCAGCAGCGGCGACAAGGTCTTCAATGTCAGCGCAAGCGATTTTCTGTACCGCTTGGCGAATCATCCTGTGGATGTGCTGGCCGGGCAGATGACGGCTCTCTTGGAAAGGCTGCGGCCGCTTTCCCCTGCTCCGGCAGGGCCGCGGCAGCGCCAAGCATCACCTTCGGCGACTTCATTGTACACGCCGAATCAGATGCCGATTTTACCCGCAAGCTGGAAAAACATCGGACAGAGGTTGCCGATACAGTTATGCGGGTATTCAAAAGACTGCAATAAGCAAATAACGCTGCAGGCAAAAGGCCGGGGAACGCCCGCCGAACGCAAAAAAACGCGGCCGGCCTTCCGCGGCCCGCAGCCCTAAGCACTCCCGCCGCAGCAAAACAGCGGCACAACTTATAACGATATTTTACACAACCAATCAGACACCAAGAAAGGAGAGTTTCTATGAATCTATCAGGAAACAGATTCGTATACGGCGGCGTTTCATCCCGCGATTACGGCGGACTGTTCTTCGCGCACGCGGATACAGAGGAGCTTCGGCAGATGTGCGCGGAACACGTATACCGGACGGTTTATTTAAAATCCGACAGAACCCATTATATCAGCGGCAGCGAAGACAGCGGCCAGCCGCTGACCTTTGAACTGGAAATCATCAGAGAGACGCCCATCCCCCGGGACGAAGCCCGCGAAATCGCGGGATGGCTGTTTCACAGCCCGGATTATCAAAAGCTGTACCTGGATGAAGAAGACGATACGGAAATTGAAATAACAAACGGAACGGCAAAGCGCACTTATCTGAACTGCATATTTTACAATCCATATAAAATCACGGACGCCTGCGGCCTCCGGGGCTGGAGGTGCACCTGCCGGCTTGCCGCGCCCATGGCGCTGCAGGATGCCACGGTATTCACAGCCGATACCTTTGATGCCCCGCTGACCGTTTCAGCAGATACGGACGGCAAAGATTATATCTATCCAAGCATGGTGCTGGTCACAGGCAGCACGGGCGGAGACATGGCAGTAACCAATCAGACAGACGGCGGCCGCAGCATGACATTAACAGAAATACCGAAGCAAAAAACCATCTATATCAATACCGCTGCTGGTATTATAACCGACGACGCGGCCAATTCCTATTATTCCCATGTCACCCAGCGAAAATTTCCGCGGCTGCTCCCAGGCGAAAACGTGCTTTCGGTAAGCGGCGATATCGCATCGCTCCGGCTGACATGGAACAACGAAAGGTGGATTTAACCATGATCATGAATTTTGATAAGCTCCGGCGTGCCGAAGCGCCGTGTCTTTCGCTCTGCAATCCCGGC
>USLW01000080.1 GCA_900555605.1 uncultured Clostridium sp.
AGCCCAAATCGTTATGGCAGTGAACGGACAGCCCCACGCGTCCCGCCAGATCGACATGGGCACGAATATATCGGATCAAATCAGCCATCTCTTCAGGAGAGGCATAACCGACGGTGTCAGGTACATTAATCACATCTGCACCGCAGGCTACGACGGCACGGAACACCTCGGCAAGATATGCTCTGTCGCTGCGGGTTGCATCCTCCGCAGAGAATTCAACTCTGCCGCACAGCGACTTTGCATACCGCACCGCTGCTTTCGCTTGTTCCAAAACTTCCTCTCGCGTCTTTTTCAGCTTATATTGCAGATGAATATCCGAGGTCGCGAGAAAAACATGGATCAACGGATATTTTGCGCATTTGACGGCTTGATAAGCATAATCAATATCAGACTGCACTGCTCTGGCCAAAGAGGCAACCGTTGTATGCTTCATTTCTTTTGCAATCGCGCTCACACCTGCAAAGTCGCCGGGAGATACAATCGCAAATCCTGCCTCAATTACATCAGCCTTCAGCAGCTCCAGCTGCTTTGCCATCTCGACCTTTTCTTTTATGCTCATACTGCAGCCGGGAGACTGTTCTCCGTCCCGCAGCGTAGAATCAAATATCCGGATCCGCCTCATATGAATCCCCCATCCTTTTATCCACCCGCAAACAGGCTGGCTGTACGTCTTTTAAAAATGAAAGGCCTCCCGCAAATCCTTTACTTCTCCGTCACTGATTGAAACGATTTCACCCAAGGCTTTTGAGGATACGACCGCTTTCGCGCTATATTCCATAACCTCCAATTTGTCAAACGCATTGAGAAGGCTTGTTCCCGTTACAATAACACAGTCATTCTCAACCAGCAGAATCGGCGTCATATCGTTAAACAGATCCGCGGTCATATCCGGCTGAAGAAAACTTGCACCGAAGGGAATTTTCTTAACATTACGCAGCATAATATAAGATTCCGGTATAGTGCGGGAATCGAACTCGGCGTCTGTAACCGCAAAAGCCATTGTATACGGCGCATGGGCAATGATGATGGAATTGATATCCGGATGCTTTTCATATATCTTTTTATGAAGCGTAACGGAACGGGAAGGAATCTTACCTGCCTCGCGCCAATTGTTGACCACCCGTACCAGATCGTCCTCCTCTAAATACTTTCGATCCTTATGATACGGTGTAATCAAAAAAGAGCCATCGGAAAGCCGCTGTGAAAAGGTTCCCTGCGTACTGGTAAAGAGCTGTTGATCATATGCTCTTTTGATAAGCGCGCACATGTCTCTGCGGGCCGCACGTTCTTCGCTTCCGTATGTGTTATTCACGAATTCATCCATTACAACATGCTGCTTTTCTTTTGATAATTTGACATTTTTATCAGACAGCACCTTCAGATTTCCGAGACTCGCGGCTTCGATCTGCAGCCGCGCGCAATAGTCCAGCGTTTCAAAAGACATAAATGCTTTAAATAAATCGGAAGCGCCTACAAATACGCCGTGATTCTCCAGCATGACAACATTATGTCCTTTGGAAAACTCAGCGGCAATTTTTTTGCTCAGCCCGATGCTGCCCGGCACATCATACGGAGCCATGGAAACGGTTCCGCAGATCTGTGCAAAATTCGGAATCAGTCTTGTTTCAGGGATCTTCCGGACAATGCTGAATGCTACAAGCGCCGGCGGGTGCGCATGCAGAATGCCCTTAATGTCCGGCCGCATTCTATAAATCCGTTCGTGAACGGGAAATTCGCTGGAAGGCTTGTGGATGCCGATAATCGTTCCGTCAGGCTTGACCTGAATAATATCTTTTCTTGTAAGAGAGCCCTTATCAATCGATCCCGGGGTAATCCAGATATCTCCGTTTTCATCCAGAATCGACAGATTCCCGCCGGACGTAGTAGTCATTCCGTAATGATAAATGCGTTCCATAATCATCACAAGCTGGTCCGCGGGATGCAGTAAATCAAAATTCATATACCAAACACCTCTTTTATAAATATATTGCGCAGTGCAGGAGGCAATCATCGGACACCTGCTGCGCAACATTAATATATTACCAAAATCAGCAGCAAAATACAAACGATAAGTATAGAAAAATACAGATATTTTTTCATTGATTCTGAATTTTACGATTTTTCCTTATTGACAAAAAGGCATTCATATATTAAACTGATAGTATTAATAATTTATGAACACCCAGTGTGTTTATTTTTATTTGTATATTGCTGTTTCGCAGTATATTACGTGGTGTGTTTTTAATCAATATAAGGAGGCAATTTTATGAAAAAGAAGTTTTTCACATTACTTGTTGCATTTGTGCTTATTTTTACCACAGTACTGCCTGCACTCGCAACAGACGGGACAGAAGCCGACGGCAGCGGTGAGCGTACGGTTGGAACCGGCGGACTGGATTTTTATTCGATTACAATTCATTATGATAAACCTACGCTTGTATCCTACATCGCAAAACGAAGCAAATATTATTTTGCTTATGAAGGTGAAGAACAACAAATGGCCACGGAATTTGTACTGCGTGCCGGAGTGACAAAAAACAATGACTATACGTTTGTCGGCCAGACCGCAGGCGCAGGCTCGAATTTCAAACAGCTGCTGTCGCTGGCTGACGGAATCTACGCGGAGGCCCATTATTCGAAGTTCCCTTATACATATGCCTACATCACCCACATACAGGACGGCGGAATCATTAAAAGCAAGGATGCTGTCCAAATTCGGGGAATTTCCGCGCTGTCTGATGACGCCGGAAATCAGAATCCGAATATTATCTATAATGCAGACGGCTATGCCGTAGATAAAGACGCCGATACATCCGGTAAAAATTATTTTATTGATCCGAACGGCTACAGAATTGACGATGATTATGTTTATGTAGACAACAACAATCGCCGTGTCGTTTTATTCTATGAGGAAATGGAAATCTATAAAACCGGCGTCTTAAAGGGCAGCAGACCGGAAACCAACATTCGCGGTACCGGCAAATATTATCCTGTATCATTAGAAGACCGTCTAGACGAAAACGGCAAACTTTTGGAGATCCGTGATATCGAAATTTTATACGTTGCCTCAAAAATAGATTATAACAATTTCTTGGCAGATGACGAAGCAAAGGTGCTTCCTATGGTGATTGACGACGGAACAATCGAGTATAACCGTGCGCAGTCACGCGCAGCAACGATTTCTCTCTTCCGTACGGTAAAGTCCGAGACGGAAACAGATGAAGAATATATGAGCAAGGACCGGAAATTTACCCAAGCAGACATTTTTGTCGACGAAATGGGCCGTATGATCAATGGTACTCCGGTTACCGGCACGCCTAAGATGAACTCCAATATCACAAAAATTACGATTGAAATTGATGCGCTTGGTACCCAGCTGTATGACAATTCCGCAGATGATCCGCAGAATTTAAATAAGATTACGGTTTCCATCGGAGACTGGTCTTCCAATGTTGCAGCACAGTTATCTGCCCTTGAACAAGGACTGATCAGCGAATCAGAGGTAAAGGGAACCATATTGGGAACCGTAAGCAGTCAGACCACCAAAACATCCATGAACTGGGAAAAGGGCGAATGGAATGAAAATCTTTCCCCCACCGCAAAAAGTATCGATTTGAACGTCCCTGCCGAGATTTTGAATTCTCTATACGGTTCCGCTATTTTCTATCTGGAATTTGACATTCAGACACATCAGCCGGAAGACGCCTTCAATAATAGTTATATCGAATGGGAAAGCAAAGGCACCGGTACGACCTTAGCTACAAAGAACGTGAAAAAGTGGGTTGCTCCTGAGCCGCAAGAAAAGCCGGAAAGCAAGAGTCTTTTGGATCAAATTGCGGATGGATTCTTGTTTAAGGGCGAGTTGTGGGTCAGTCTCGTAATTTACGGTGTGATTGCACTGATCGTAATCGCGGTTGTTGTCATTATTGTAGTGGCTTCCGCAAAGGGAAAAAAGAAAAAATCCGCTGCACAGCCGAAAGAAATCAATCATGTTGCAGTAACAGAAGAATCTGTTACAGACACAGAGACTGCGGCAGAAGCGCCGAAGACAGAGAGAAAAGACGACACGAATACACCTGAGGCTTAATGAGCGATTGTTCTCTATCCTGTTGAAGCAATTCGAATATGCGGCAGCTGATGATTCTTTCAGCTGCCGCATATTTTTATCATACCCGCGTTTCTTTAACACCTCCCCAGAGGAAAAGATCTTGACAAACCGTAAGGGATTGTATATACTCTTTCTCATAAAATTACTATTTTTAACTGAAAGGAATTGATGAATCTCTAATGGGCGATGATGGAAGTATACCTTTACAGGTGCTGATGTCTGGAACAAACAACGGCAATATCTTTTTGCAGCTTTTATTTATTATCATTCTTACATTCTTAAACGCTTTTTTCGCATCTTCAGAAATAGCACTGCTTTCAGTCAGTGATGCCAAAATGAAAAAAATGGCTGAGAAGGGCGATAAAAAAGCTGCCTCAGTTATCAAATTCATTGAAAATTCAAGTAAATTTTTATCAACAATTCAGGTGGGTGTCACATTTTCCGGCTTCCTATCCAGTGCATTTGCCGCGGATTCGTTCGCATCGCGTATTGTAATCGCGGTAACCGGGAAGTGGCCGGACCTCCTCCGATATGAAAGTGTAATCAATACTGTCTCTGTCATTATTATTACACTGCTGCTTTCCTATTTTACTTTGGTTTTTGGTGAACTGGTGCCGAAACGGATTGCAATGCGCAAAAGTGAAAAGCTCGCGCTTCGCTCTGTACGCCCGCTGATTATAACAGGTGCGATATTCTCCCCTTTTATTAAGCTGCTGACGCTTTCCGTAAACGGTGTGCTGCGGCTAATGGGAATTAATCCAAACGCAGAAGACGATGAGGTTACGGAAGATGAAATCCGGCTGATTGTAAACGAGGGGCAGGAAAAAGGCGTTATCGGCGATGAAGAAAGTGAAATGATCAATAATATTTTGGAATTTAACGATAAAACAGCTGCAGAAGTTATGACGCACAGGACCGAAATCTGCGCACTGAAAATTGACGAAAGTTACCAGAACGTTTTGTATGCCGCTACGATGGAACGCTATTCCCGTTTTCCGGTATATGAACAAAAAATCGATAACATCATCGGTATTGTTCATATCAAAGATCTGCTGAAGGTTGACGAAACCGATTTTTCTTTGCGAAAGATCATGCGTACTCCGTCCTTTGTTCCGGAATCACAGAAAATCGACGATGTATTTAAGGTATTGAAGAATAATAACAATCATATGGCTGTTGTTGTAGATGAGTACGGCGGAACTGCCGGAATCATTACAATGGAAGACATTCTGGAAGAGCTTGTCGGAAATATTATGGACGAATATGATGAGGCAGAAGGCTCGGAGCATACAATTACAATGGTAGCCGACGATACATATCTCATCGACGGCTTATGTGATATTGAAGATGTCAATGATGCGCTGAAGGTTGAGCTTCCTACCGATGAGTATGATACAATCAGTGGCTTTGTGATTGGTATCTTAGGTGAAATTCCGGAAGAAAACAGTCATCCGAATTTTGAATATGAAAATCTGCTGTTTACCGTTGAGGGAAACAATGAAAAAATCATAACCTCTGTTCGGGTAAAAAGGCTGCCTCCCCCGCAGATAGAAGAGGAAGCAGAAGAAACGGATGCATGAGCGCTTATTTAACCAGATAGAGCTTTACCAGTAAAAGCACCGTCAACAGGATAGGGTAATAAAAATACCCTATCCATTTTATATTCCGCCCCTTTGTTCCGTCATATTTTTTTATGAGCGGCACGGATAAGATACAGCCGATCATACAGATGTTCTGATAAAGTTCTGTTCTGTCCCAATCCGTAGTAAAAAGAAATACCACATTGATCAAGGCGAAAATCACCATAAAACTAATCATATAATATGCCATTTCCGTAAATCTTTTTTCTCTGTAAATATGGATGATATATGTCAAAATCACAGCATACGGCGCAAACTCAAGCCCGATGATAAAGGACATGACGCATACGAAAACGACGCAGAATTTTTTTTGCTGCGGCGTCTTCAGCCTGTCATACAGTGCAATCGCGCCTAAACAGAAAAAGGCAGTCAGCGCGGCACTGTAAAAAAAATGCGGAGACAACGCATCCTCTGTCGAGGCATAGACGTAACGGTATGGCAAAGCAGAAAGCACAGCAAAAAGCAGAACCCGCAGCATATATTTTGTCAGATTCCGCGTTTGACGGTAGCCCTCTGTAATCAAAAAAGCATATAACCCGATGGACGTCCATCCCATGATACCTAAAAACATTTTTAGAGCAAAATATCTGTCAACTAATCCGCTGAAAGACACACTCAGCGCAGCCATAGAGAGCATAGCAATTAATTTCAGTTTTGCATTACTAAATTTCAAAGATCCGTCCTGCCCTTCTCCGATTCGTTATATTTTATCTGCTGTATGTGATAGACTCCATATATGCCATGATCCCGACCAGCAGAAGCTGGAATGCCGCTGATGTCAGAAAGGAAATGAATTCTCCTATCGGGTCAAGAAAAAAGTAAACGCTCATCAGCAGATTCATCATACCAAAGCCAAAAAGCCACCACCAGCGTTTAATTTCCAATGCGCGCAGCTGAATGGAAGCAGTCAACTGGGTGACGGAAGTAAAAAGCGCCCAGAAGGCAAAAATCACCATGCAGTTCTCCGTCTGAAAAACTGCCGTAAACAGCATCAAGCATCCGATCAGCATTTGAAAAAAGCCTTGGCTCAGAATCCAGCCCGGTCTGAAATATCCACGTTTATTTTTTGAAAAGGATAATATAAAGAGAAAACCGCTCAATATCATCACAACACTCATGATATCAATATTACTTTCCGTTCGTTCCAGCGGTATCAGAAATAAAAACGCCGCCAGCAAAACGAGAAAAGATCCGGCCAAAATCAGCAGGAAATTAGATTTCACATTTTTACGCATCATAACGGGCAATTCACGTTTTTTCATAATGTAGTTCCTTAACGGCGGCGGCTTTTTTCTGCGGTTCTGAAAATATCTCTGCACATTTCAGAAAGAGACCGCTCAGCCTGCCAATGCAGTACATCGTGCGCTTTTGACGGATCCGCATAGCATTCCGCAACATCGCCGGGACGTCTTTCAACGATATGATACGGAACAGATACTCCATTGACCTGTTCAAAAGTGTGAATCAGCTCCAAAACGGAATAACCATTGCCGGTACCTAAATTAAAGGCCTCTGCCGTGTGATGTGCGGCGGCATATTCCAGCGCCTTTACATGCCCTTTTGCTAAATCCACGACATGGATATAATCCCGTACGCCGGTTCCGTCCTTTGTTGCATAGTCATCTCCGAAAACAGTCAGATACGGTTCCTCCTTCAGCGCAACCTTCATAATTCTCGGCATGATATTATTCGGAATCCCCTTTGGATTCTCACTCAAAAGCGCACTCTGATGTGCACCTACCGGGTTGAAATAACGCAAAAGCACAATTGACCATTCCGGATCAGAAATCCAAAGATCCCGGAGAATCTCTTCTATCATCAATTTTGTTCTGCCGTAAGGATTGGTTACAGAGAGCGGAAAGTCCTCTCGGATCGGAACCGTTTCAGGCGTACCGTAAACCGTTGCAGAAGAACTGAATACGATTCGCTTTACCTGATGACGTGCCATGACTTCAAGCAGGCACAGCGTACCGTAAATATTATTCTGATAATACATCAGCGGTTTTTGCACAGATTCCCCTACCGCTTTATATCCGGCAAAATGGATCACTGCATCAAATCGATGTGCGGCGAAAATCGCTTCCATTGCCTGCGGATCGGTCATATCGCAGCAATAAAAAGGAAACTCCTTTCCCGTTATTTTTTTGATATTTTGAATAGCCGTTTCATCGCTGTTATAAAAATTATCAAACACGACAATCTCAAATCCGGCCTCTAATAATTCCACACATGTATGACTTCCGATA
>USLW01000081.1 GCA_900555605.1 uncultured Clostridium sp.
AAAGCTGCCCGGAAGCCGCTCTGGATTGCGCAGCTTCCGGACAGCTTTCTCAGTGAACCGGATTTTCGGTAAATTTACAACAGAAAAAATTTTGGGGAGATTTAACGGCGGATGAACATCTGAACAATGATTTTGCCATAGATCGGACTGGTATAAATGCCGATGCCGGTTTCTGTATAATTGCCGTTCATAATATTTTTCTTATGGCCCTCTGAGTTCATCCAAGCGTAAAATGCGCCGTCAATGGTTTGATTTCCGGCAATATTTTCCGCTGCCGCAGTAAAGGAGATCCCGTACGCGCGCATCATTTCAAAGGGTGATCCGTATATTTCGGATTGGTGGGAAAAATAATTATTTTCAACCATATCTTTTGCCTTATCATAGGCGACCTTTGAGAGATCATCGCTGTATTTCAGGGAACCGGCGCCGTGTCTTGTGCGGATGTCATTCACCAGGCTCAGCAGTCTTTGTGCATCGTCGCTGATGTAGTCAGGCCGCGGGGTGGGCTCTGCGGTATTCGGCGCGGTTTCATCGGGAAGCTTTGGATCGTCCTTAGAATTCTCTGTGACAAGCGTGATATAGTAGCCGCTGACTGCGCCGATTTTACCGGATTCGGAATCGTATACCACATACCAGCCGTCAATTTGACCCAGTACCTGAACGGCTTGCGATTTTTTCAGGACGCCGATAATGCTGAACTCCGTGCCAGGCCCGCAGCGCATATTTAGGCTGGATACATTGACTGTTGCAGTTGTATACTGCGCTTTGACGGTACTGCCTGAACCGTATACAGTCGTGGTGAAAATCGTCAGCGCCATAATAGACATCAACATGAGTGAACACAATCTGATTTGTTTTCTCATTTCGGATACCTCCAAACAAAATATTTGTTGTACCCGTAGTATTGACGATAATTAGTAAATTATACCGCTTACGTAAAAGAAGATAAAATTTGCGGATTATAAAATTTCCACGCCGTTTTGCCGCGCGGCTTCCAAGATTTCCGCAGAAGGTGTTTTTTCGCAGAGCAGGATGTCAATATCCGCTAAAGCCGCAATGGTAAATAAAAGATTTTTTCCGATTTTGGAGGAATCCATCAGCATGATTGTCCGTTTTGCGCGCATAATGATTTTATGCTTTAATTCCGCCTCATAGATATTTGAAACAGAAAATCCGGCCTCAAGGGAAAATGCGGAAGCAGACATAAAGGCAAGCTCAATATTGATCTTATCCACAAAAGAGAGGGAATCCGGTCCGGAGACCGATAAGGTGTTGCGATTTACGGTGCCGCCCGGCATCATGACGGTGATTCTATGATTGCATACGAGGGTCTGGGCAATATTTGTACCGTTTGTGATAATGCTGAGGGTTTCGTCCGGAATTCGTTTGGCAAGGCACATAATGGTGCTGCCTGCATCAAGATAGATGGAGGTTCCCCTTTGCACAAAAGGCAGTGCTTTTTCGGCAATCCGATTCTTGGCATCCATATTTTCCCGTGCGCGCAGAGCGTATTCATTTTCCTCGCCCGGAACGTTCAGCCCTTCCGCGGCACCGAGCTTGCGTAGACTGACAGCGCCGCCGCGGGTTCTGAGGATATATCCCTCTTTTTCCAGCTGGATCAGATCCCGGCGCAGGGTCATGACCGATACGCCGGGAATTCTGCTGCTGAGCTGTGTGAGGGTGATATCGCCTAATTCTTCAATAATGGATAGAACCTGATTTTTTCTTTCGTCCAACGGGAACCCTCCGTCTCTCATTTGCAATTACTTATACGCCTTTTTTAGCAATCCGGATCTGCTCGTTTGTCGTATAATTGACATTCACCGTATTCACATGGCCTTTGAGGGGCAGGATTTTTTCGTTGATGGCATCCAGAATCCAGGATGTCTGCGGGAAGAAGTCCGCATCAAATTCATATGCCGGCGTGATCCAGTTTTTTGCTCCTACGACAACCGGAGGCGCGTCCAGATAGTCAAAGGCCATTTCACTGATATTTTGTGCCAGATCGTTGAGGAAGGAGCCTCTCTGGCAGGCGTCGCTGGCAAGGACGATGCGGCCCGTCTTTTTAACGGATTCCAGAACCTTTTCATAGTTGAAAGGCACCAGGCATCTGGCATCGATGACTTCCGCAGAAATGCCATATTTTTCTTCCAGGATTTTTGCAGCTTCCAAAGCTTTGTACAGCGTGACGCCAATCGTCAGAATGGTGATGTCGCTGCCTGCCTTTTTGATATCCGGCTCACCGAATGGAATTTCGTAGCTTTCCGTCGGAACGCCGCCTTCATGGAATTGCTCGCCGATATCATAGATTCTCTGGCTTTCAAAGAACACGACAGGATCGGTTCCGTTGAGGGCGCTTGTCATAAGTCCCTTTGCGTCATACGGGGTAACAGGGAAGCAGATCTTGAGCCCCGGAATATGCGCGCAGAGGGAAGTCCAGTCCTGAGAGTGCTGTGCACCGTATTTAGAACCCACGGAGACGCGGAGCGTGAGGGGCATCTTCAGGACGCCGGCGCTCATAGACTGCCATTTTGCCATTTGATTGAAAATCTCATCACCGGCACAGCCGAGGAAGTCACAGTACATCAGTTCTACGATGGCGCGTCCGCCGCTCATGGCATAACCGACGCCTGTTCCGACAATTGCTGCCTCGGAAATCGGAGAGTTGAACAGTCTGTGGTACGGAATCGCTTCTGTCAGTCCTCTGTATACCGCAAACGCGCCGCCCCAATCTCTATTTTCCTCGCCGTAGGCCACCAGGGTAGGATCTTCGTAGAATTTGTCGATGATTGCCTCAAAGATTGCATCTCTGTACTGGAATACCTTGTTTTTGGAAACAGGCTTGCCGCTGGCGTCGATTCCGAATCTTTCCTTTTTGGCAATTTGAAGTACTCTCGGGTTTTCTTCCTTAGGCATTAAGACGTCGCACGGTCTGTCTTCCATTTTTTCAATCTTCTGGTTAGAGAACATCAAATCTTCAAGCTGATGCGGATTTTTGACAAAGTCCATTCTCGGAGAGATCTTTTCGTCTGATGCCATACGGCAGATTTTTGTAATCAGTTCCGTAACCTTTTGATTGATTTCATCAAATTTAGAGGCAGGTGCAACCTTTGCTTCCATCAGCTTCCGCTTGAATTCATCCAGCGAGTTGCCTTGATACCACATTTCGATTTCCTCTTTGGTACGATAGCTGGACGCATCGGAAGGGGAGTGTCCGGTGGTTCTGTAAGTAAGTGTATCCAGCAGAACAGGTCCCTTCTTCTCTGCAAGGATCTGTTTCTTTCTGCGGATGGCATCGATCACGGCCAGCGGGTTGTATCCGTCGACGCGCTCGGAATACATTTGCTCGGGATTTACGCCTGCGCCCATTCTGGCGAGAATTTCATATCCCATGGTTTCTCCGTTGGTTTGACCGCCCATTGCATATTGGTTATTGAAGAAGTTGAAGATCAGTGGGAGTCCGCCGTTCATATCGCCTTCCCAGAGCTTCTTGTACTGATCCATTGTGGCAAATGCAATCGCTTCCCACACAGGACCGCGTCCTAAGGAGCCATCTCCAATGTTTGCGATCACAATACCCGGCTTTCTGTTTACCTTTTTAAACAGCGCGCTGCCGGTTGCAATGGTTGCACTGCCGCCGACAATGGCATTGTTCGGATAAATTCCAAACGGGCAGAAGAATGCGTGCATGGATCCGC
Source organism: uncultured Clostridium sp. (assembly GCA_900555605.1). Taxonomy (GTDB): domain Bacteria; phylum Bacillota; class Clostridia; order UBA1212; family UBA1255; genus UMGS1851. The sequence goes on from USLW01000081.1 coordinate 3,699, forward strand.
CCAGCCCTTTATGGAAACCTGTCTCACGCGCAAAAATTTCAGCCAGTGTGCCATAGATCAGAAAATCGGTAGCCAACTCTTTTACGCTGGATTGGTTTGCTTCTACTACTTTCAGAACACTGCCGTCAAAATAGGACTCCATGATGTCCATTAACTCTTTGTCGCTGAGCTTTTCGATAGCGGACAGCCCTTTTGCTAAAATTTCACCGTGGCTTCTGTGGGAACCGAAAATCCAGTCATTTGTGTCAAGCAGATATGCCTGGCCTACGGAAGAGGCTTCCTGACCGATGGAAAGATGCGCCGGTCCCGGATGGCTGTACGGGACGCCGTTATACTCGCTGGTCGTCTTGATACTGTTTATCATAAGCTCGAATTCACGGATGATATTCATATCCCGGTAAATTCTCAGAAAGTCCTCCGTAGAGAAATTTGCTTTCTCTTCTTCGATTGTTTTGCTGTACTGGTTCACAGGGGTATCCTGGTATTTAATCCAGCCGCTCTTTCTGACTTCATTTTGATCGATAAATTGTGATTTTGGCATAAATTTTCAACCTCTTTCTTTTTATTTGCAATTGAAATGCATCCTTTTCCGCTGCATGGAATCAACGATTCTCAAAATTCAAAGATCCCTTCCCGGATCACCTCACAGACGGAGGGGTGGGGGAATACGATTTGTTTGATGTCGTCGATGCGCATTTCGGTTTCGATCATCATCCCGGCTCCGTATATGATCTCTGAGGAATAATTGCCGATCATATGGACGCCGATAACATTCCTGTACTTTTTATTGATCAGAATCTTAATGATTCCGTCACCGCCTTCATTTTCAGCCACATACCTGCCGCTGTACATCATGGACAGCTTTACGCATTCGTAATCGATTCCCTTTGCCTTAGCCGTCTCTTCTGTTTCGCCGACACCCGCTACTTCGGGATTGGTATAAATCACAGAAGGAATCGCGTTATAACGCATCCGGTCTTTTTTACCGAGAATATCGTTGATTGCCACTTCGGTTTCCCTGTATGCGGTATGTGCCAGCATAGAATACCCGTTTACATCGCCTGCGGCGTAAACGCCCGCGATATTTGTCCGGCTTCTGTCATCTGTTTTAATTTTGCCGCGTTCTGTTTCGACGCCGATAGATTCGAGTCCGAGGCCTTCTGTAAATGCACGGCGGCCAATGCTGAGAAGCACTTTATCGCATGGCACTTCATAAGTCTTTCCGGCATTTTCATATACTACTTTTCCCGGTGCGACAGCCGTCACTTTACAGCCCAAGCGGAAGGTGATGCCTTTTTTTTCATAATTGTGCATCAGAATTTCGGAAATTTCACGATCCGTGGGCCCCGCGATTTTATCCATCATTTCGATGACAGTTACCTGAGATCCTGCTGTGTTAAAATAAGACGCCATTTCCAAACCGATGACGCCGCCGCCGATAATGGCGAAACGCTCCGGCACTTCCTGCAGATCGAGGATTTCTCTGTTTGTGACGACAAAGCCGGATTCCAGACCTTCTTTGACACCCGGTATCGGGGGCGTCACCGGCACAGACCCGGTGGCGATCAGCAGCTTCTTTCCCGTATAGACCTGATCGCCTGCGGCAACTGTAAAGCCTTCGGCTGTTCGGCCCTTTATCACAGCGATTTCTGTCACAACCGTGACCTTGTTCTTTTTCAGCTTCGCCTTGATTCCGCCGACTAAGGTGCCCACGACTTTATTTTTTCTTGCTACGACAGCTTTATGGTCGAGCTTGATATCTGCGGCAGATACGCCGTACTTTTCGCCGTGCGCAGCGCCGTCATAGATTTTAGCGGAATAGAGAAGGGCTTTTGACGGGATACAGCCCTCGTTCAAGCAGACGCCGCCGATAAAGCGCTTTTCAATCAGCAGTGTATTGAGGCCTGCATGTCCTGCGCGTTCTGCGGCTAAATAGCCGGCCGGGCCGCCGCCGATTACAATTAAATCATATACCATATTTTTTCATAACCTCCGTTTGTATTTTATCCCGATCTGTTGCCGCTATTTTACCAGCAGCATCGTAAAATTTTCGAGGTTTCCGCACAGTTCTTTGAGGAACCGCGCAGCGGGCGCACCGTCCAGTGCACGATGATCAAAGGTCAGAGAAAGTGTCATTGCCTGATACAGTTTCATCTCGCCGCCAACGTTTTTGACTTTTGTTTCCAGCGTATTCACGCCTAAAATAGCAGTCTGCGGGGGATTAATCACCGGTGTAAAGGACTCGATGCCTAAGCTGCCGAGATTTGTGATTGTGAAGGTGCCGCCCTTCAGCAGATCCGGATTAATCGTCCCGCTTTGTGCTTCGGCCGCCAGCTTTTTCGCTTCCGCAGAAATGGTATTCAGAGATTTCAGGTTGGCATTCATCAGGGTGGGGACCATCAATCCTCTCGGGGTATCGACCGCAATGCCGAGATGGGCGTTTTTAAAATAGCGCATTACCGTACCATCCTGAATGAAGTTTGCGTTAACATCTTTATGATTCAGGACTGTTCTGGAAACCGCATACAAGATGATATCGTTGATGGTGATGTTTTCAAGGCCGAGCTGATCCTTTGATTCTTTGATTTGCTTCCTGAAATTCAGAATATTCGTTGCATCAAAAGAAGCGTTCAGTGTAAGCTGTGCCATGGAGGATAAAGATTGATGCATGGATTTTGCAATTACCTTGCGAATATTCGGCACTTTGACATCCTCGTAATCTGCACCTTCTGCGGGAACTGCAGCAGAGGCCGCAGATTCCTCCCGATTGCTTCTGCCGGGGGCTTGAGCAGCGCTTGTATTGAGATCGGCAGTGCTGATCTTGCCGCTGAATCCGGTGCCTTGCATATCCGTTCCGGCATATGCGCTGGCTGCATAGGTAGTGCTGCCGCCGCGCGCGATGAGCTCCCGGATATCCTGCTCGATGATTCTGCCGTAAGGGCCTGTGCCGGCAGCAAAGGCGGGATTTATGCCTGCTTTTTCAGCCAGATGTTTTGCTCTCGGTGAAATCATAATCCGTCCGTCCGCTGTGATAGCCGGTGCAGCCGGTGCCGTTTCTGGCGATGCTGCGGCGGAGGCTTGGCTTTGCGGAATCTCTGCTGCTGCTGTAGCATTTGGATCAAATTCGTCATATGCTTCTCCGGGTTCACCGATGACACAGACATTGGTCAAGCAGGGGACATCGTCGCCTGCTTCAAAAAATACAGCGAGAACCGTACCGTCAAACTTTGCCTCTTCATCAAAGGTTGCTTTATCTGTCTCATAGGTAAATAGATTGTCGCCTGCTTTTACCGTATCGCCGACTTTTACGTTCCATTTGGAAATAATGCAGCTTTCGACGGATTGCCCCTGCCTTGGCATAATGACCGGTTTTGCGTTGGACTTCGGTCCTGCTTTCACAGCCGGTGCAGCAGGTTTTGCCGGAACTGGTGCCGGCTCCGCAGCGGCTCCGGCGGCTGGCGCCGTTTCTGCCGATGCACCTGCCGGCGCAAACGAAGCGAAATCCTCGCCCGCATTGCCGATCACACAGACATTAGTCAAGCAGGGGACATCATCCCCCTCTTCAAAGAAATGGGCGAGCATGGTTCCCGCAACTTTTGCCTCTTCGTCGAAGGTAGCTTTGTCTGTTTCGTATGTAAACAAAACGTCGCCTACCGAAACAGCGTCACCGACTTTTTTTGCCCAATTTGAAATGATACAACTTTCAACCGACTGCCCCTGACGCGGCATGATTACTGGTGTTGCCATTCAAAAACCTCCCTGAAATAAACTCTTGATGATACAAATTAACAAATGAATGTTATAAAATAACATCAGCATGTGAAATTGTAACATTACCCGCTGAAAGTGTCAATGGATATCTGTATTTTCTTCGAAGCAAAATATCTGTTTTTTTATACAAAAAAACGGCCTTAACGGGCCGTGTGCTTTTGTGCGGGTGCAAGTCCCTGCTTTTTCGGAAACAGCTGCAGTTGCTTTTAATTCAGTGCTTTCCACAGCGTATTGCATTCGGATTCCAACGTTCGGATTTCATCCTCCAGAGGGTACGCGCCGACTGTGACCCGGAGCAGAAGCTTTTCTATATTATTTTCGATCAAATTGGAAACTTGAACCGGCATGCGGCACTCCGTCTGTCCGGCTACGGTGGAGTCAAAGCTGTGCGGCAGGAATGCCGACCAGTTTTTGTCAGCCCAGGTCGGATGCGCCGGATACCTCCAAAAGGCAGCGTCTGCCATAGATGCTTTGGTCGGTACGCCGGTGCCGGGGGTGCCGTTATAGGCGG
>USLW01000082.1 GCA_900555605.1 uncultured Clostridium sp.
CGGCAGCGGCGGCGGGGAAAACGTATCCTGCTTCTTTCTGCGATGCTGCCGGACCAGCAGCCACACGATTCCCGTTATCCCGGCAGCGCACAGCACGGCAAGGGCGATTATGCATTTCACCTGCAGTGATTGATCAGACTGATATTTTTCTCTTTCCAGCCGGGACTGCGCCTGCAGCCTTTCATACTGCTGACGAAGATCCTCGTCCTGCCTGTCGGGGGTCGGAGACGGTTCCGCCGGATCATCGCCGGGCGTAGGTTCCGGCGCTGTATACCGCTGTACGGTATGTTCCATGGTATCATATTGATACCATGCACTTTCGCCGTTCCAATTCATTCCGTAGAACAATACAAAGGAATGCTCCCCGGAAGCCTCCTGGGTCCATACCGTAACCGTTTCACCGAATAATTCCATGGTATCCGTATAGGAAAACCGATCGGGAACTTTGACCGTATCGTCAACATGCAGAACAGTGTAAATGACGCTGTTGGTCTGCAGGCCGATGTATCTTGTGAATGCATTCGTTTCTTCAAAATAGATATAGAATGCGCCGAAGCCATTTGCATCCTTTAAGTACAGCAGCGTCAAATCTTTGCGGATTCCTTTTGCAATTGTGATTTCCTCATCCTGATAGGTGCCGGGAGCCTCTTCAAAGCCCTCCAGCGGCGTGACACCGGCAAAATCCCGTTCCACGGTATACGGCTCCCCGTCCACGATAACCGGAATTTCTTCCGGCGGCACCGGAGTCGGCTGTACGGGAGTCGGCTCCACCGGCGGCGCTTCTCGGATAAACGTAATCGTATAAGTCATAGAAGAGCCGTTCGGCGCAAAAACCTTAATGTTTACTTTCGATTCCCCAACCGGAACAGGATTGGGAATCGTCGACATTTCTCCCCTGCCGCCGGCGCTGGCAGGCTGAGAGGCAACCGCATTGATGCCGTCGATGCGCGCGACGCTGTTGGGCAGATAAACCGTATAAGAGGTCGTCCCCGGACGAAAGGCAGGCGTCAGCGTTCTGCCGGGCACCTCCAGGCTTTTCAGAGAAGCATCATCCGATCCCTCCGCCCAAACCCGCACGTCAAGAGAATTTGTTGTAAAGGGAACTCTTTCAATATCGCCATTGATTAATGCAACCATTTTGCAATTTTCTATTGTAAAGCTTCCTGTTCCCGTCTGAATTGCTTTTACCGGATAGCTGAATTCTTCTACTTTCGCACCTGGAGCAGAGGGGTCAAAATGTACAGGTATGCTGCCCGCATAATCGCCGCAGCTGAAGAGCTTGCTGTCATATATAATATTAAATGAGCCAACTGTAATATTGACATCTGACGACATCTGAACCCGCAGCGTAAAGGTCTCTCCCTTTTCTACGTTTGTATCATCCACGCGCACAGTCAGTTTTCCGGAAGCTGCCCGGACAGGCATTGGTTCCGGCAGATATGCGAAAAGAAATCCCATCACTAAAATAATACAGATGAACATATATTGTTTTTTCATAATGACCTCCCGTGCCGCTTTCAACGGCCCACATTACAATCAAAGCCAGTTCTTTTACATGCAGACGCTCCCGTTATTTTCAGGAGCATACTTCTGCGTTTCTACCGCGTCTGTGCAAATGAAATGTCCCACCACAAATAATGCTTAAAAGAAGCAAGGTCAAATAAATCGATGCCTGCTGAATCCGCATAAATATTCCCCGCCTCCGCGTAAATGCCGGAAAGCTTGATTCCGCCCCAGACCTCTTGCTTTAAATAAGCGTAGTCAAATAAATCAACAAGCCCGTCTCCGTTCACATCTCCGTAAATAACAACTGTATAGGCATACTGCTGCTTCCCCTCATCATCGTATACGACGATTCTGTCTCCCGTACATAAAACGCCGGATTTTACCTTTCCATTCTTGTCCAGCTGCTTCACTGTACAGTTGATTGCAGTCATATTCTTTACAGCATCGTTAAAATGCATTCCGATGGTGAAGCCGTTGATCTGGCCGTCACGAACCTGATAGCTTCCGGTATTGAACTGCATGGCCGGCCGCCGCGTCACGGTGATTACATAATTTCTCGCAGTACCGTCCTCATTTGCCACAGAAACAGTGATCGTATTTTTTCCTACAGTCAGATTCGTCGTGCCGGTCCCTGTCACGGGAATTCCGTCGGCAGACGGCACAGCATGAACCGTAACGGAATCCACCGTATTCGGAACCGTCAGCGTATAGGCATAATGCTCCTGCTCAAATGCAGGGCTAAGCGAATACCCGCTGACAGTCAGAGAGGATAAATAATAGTTGATGCTTTGATTACGCGTCACTGTAATCGTGTAGACCTTTGTCTCTCCGCCGGCAGACTGTACGGCTACCTGAATTTGGTTTTCACCGACCTGCAGCGCGTGGGTGCCGGTACCGGTTACCGCTGCCTCCGGAAGCAGTGCCTCGGCCAGGACCTTGACGGACTTTATGCTGTACGGAACAGTCAGGCTGTAATCTGCCTGGTTCGGCGAGAAATCAGGATGCAGGGCTTGTCCCTCTATGATCAGGGAGGACAAAAAGTTTTCCTGATTCTCCATCCGCTCCACGGAAACCGTATAGGTTTTAGAAGCGCCGTCCGCGGCAGTTACCGTGATTTCAAATTGATTTTTCCCGACCTGAAGGGATTTGGCGCCAATGCCGGTTACCGTACTATCCGCAGCAGCGGCTTCCGCCGCTAAAGTAATGGTCTGCACCGTATACGGCACCACCAGAGAATAGGTATATTGACTACTGCTGAAGGCCGGGGTTAAATCGTATCCGTCGGCTGTCAGGGATTTCAGGGTATTGTCCGTCCGCTCCGCCCGCACTGCGGTGATTCGGTAGGTTTTCGTCATGCCGTTTTCTGCCGTAACCACAATTTCTATTATATTTTCACCCACAGACAGAGCATGTACGCCGGTTCCGGTTATGACGGAACCTTCAATAAACGGAGTGGCCGCAATCTGAACAGAATCCGTACCGTAAGGCACCTCTATACGGTATTCATAATGATACATGTCAAAAACCGGATCTAACGCATATCCTTCTACGGTCAGCGACGTCAGATAATTACTGTTGTAATCCCTTCTGTATACAGAGAGCGTATACACCTTGGAGGTACCGTTCTCCGCGGTAACGGTAATCAAAATCAGATTGCTTCCAACCTCCAGGTGATGGGTTCCGGTGCCTGTTACTTGGGCGGTATCGGATGCAATGGCCTCTGCCAGCACATTGACGGTCTCGGATTCAAACGGAACCGTGATATTATATATATCCGTATCTAAATCAAAAACCGGACTCAGTTCAAATCCGTCGACAGACAGGGATTGCAGTTTATAATTGGGATTTCCGTCAACAGCAGGCATGGGACAGGACTCCGGCATATCCTCATAAATCGGGATTCTGAATTGAAACGCATTCTGCATCGCGCCCATATCCGCATACGCCCTTTTGGTGCTGAAGCCCTCATTATGGGAGGCCAGCAGATTCTGCATATACTGCCGCCAGAATAAATCTCCGTCAGAGTCGTCCACATCGAATTTCTGCAGATAGATCGTATTCTGATTGCGTGCGATATATCTTTGGGCAATCTTTTGAGAACCGCCGTACAGCGCCTTATAACGACTGTCCCAACCCTCTCTCTTTGCTTCTTTTAACCCGTTTACCACAATTTGATCATAAGTATTGCCGCCGGTTGCTTCAATGTTAAAATAGTTATAATACCCCTCGTATCCCGGATAAGTACCGGAGATTAAGGGATCCTTTGAAATATAGGAGCCGTCCGGCTGGCGTTCCCCCGTCCCCTTCTCCTGTTTCACACGGCTGGCCAAATGATAAGGACTTACATTCAGTTCTTTGCCGACCTGCATAAACGCCTGCGCATACGTCAGCCCCGAAGTTTCATCCAATACAGCATTGCTCATAAAGGTTCCCTTTAAAATGAGTTCGACGCCTGCTTCCGTATGGCAGGACTCTGCAAAGGTCAGCAGTTCAAACTGGAAAATGTGATCTTCCGTCAGAAAGTTTCTGGGATCCATAAAATATTCCACAATTTCTTCAGAGGCCTGCACCCAATACGTGGGACTCAATATAACCCAATCATTTTTCATCCAGTTAAATGCGCCGTACTGCAGCGATTTCCAGGAGGACAGACAGGGATGCATTTTCCCGTCCATGTAGATACTATCCTTCGGGATTAAATTATCCCCGATCTTTGTTTCATTTTCAATCACATAGTCCCAGTTCAGATTTGTGTGGAAACCGATAAACTCCCAGGCCGGGTACTTCTTATGCAGCTCACGCAGCAGCACTTTATAGCTTTCCGGAAATCCGTTCTCCTCCAGCTTTTTTTCAAAATCCACATCTTCCCCTTCCACAATCACAATATAATCGCTGTGGCAGTAGCCTGTATATGGATTATTTTTATATGTAAATTCGACTTGATACCAAAGCGCTCCATCCGCGGCCGGCGCCTCGCCGAGAATGGTAACATTTTGACCGTTCAGCAGATAAATCTCCAGTCCGTCCTGATCACGTACCCGCTCATAAACCGTACCGGGACCAATCCGCACGTTCAGAGAGGTGTCCACCTTGACATATCCATACCGGACCTCTGCCCCCCGCGCCTCTCTCCGGCCGGGCAAAAGGCCTGCCGCATAGGTAAAGATAAATATAATACACAATAATGCCATGCGCCATCTTCTGCCGAATCCGTTCCTCATCCGCTGCCGTACCTCCTGCTGCATCCATTCCTCATCTGTAAAAAATATCAACTTATTATATTCACGCGGCATCGCAAAAATCAACGCACAAGAATTTCCATCCCCCTCCGGAAACTGGTGTATGTCAATTATTCATAAATATACCATAAAGAAATCATTACCGCAACGTAAAATGTCGATTTTTCAGGCGTACAGCCGATCCGCCTCTGCAGGCCGGCGCTCCGTAAGCTTTTGTTTTGCATACGGCATGGGGCTTCTTGAATTTTTTTCAAAATAGATCGCCGCGATCTGTCTCTTTTGTATGAAAATTTCTTATCGCCGGGCAAAGATTTATATTCGGAAAGCCCCTTATGCGTCCTGATTGTTTAGAAAAATTCCGCAGAATAAAAGATTCGGTTCATCATTCACAGTTTCTCCATAAAATTTCTACCATTATGGAATAATATACCATTGCATTTATATCGGCAGCGTGCTAAAATAAACAACGTTCTGCAAATGGAACACCCATATGACGCGGAGTGGAGCAGTTGGTAGCTCGTCGGGCTCATAACCCGAAGGTCGTTGGTTCGAATCCTTCCTCCGCAACCAAATAGCGGTGCCAAAAAAGATGCACCCAAGAAAGCCCGAGGTTTCCTCGGGTTTTCTTCATTTTTCGCCGTTTTTCTCACTTTTTCAAAAATCGCAAAACAATCAAAATAAAAAGATATCATTTGCGGAAATCGACTGATCGGAGGGATTTGAACTAAGACTAAACGTATCGTTGAAATATTCTCAAAAAGGCGGTTATTGATTTATTTTTCGGTAAGGTGTAAACCATATACAGAAACAGCGCTGTTTACTTTTTAACACGAAAGGTGAATTTATGAAACTGAATCTTGCTGAAAATTTAAAAAGATTAAGGAAAGAACGCGGTATTACACAAGAGGAGCTTGCGGGTTTTATCGGTGTATCCTTTCAGGCTATTTCAAAATGGGAACGAGATGAGGGATATCCCGATATCACACTTTTGCCATCAATTGCAAATTTCTTTAATGTAACTCTTGATGAACTTGTTGGAATGAACGAGATTCAAAATCAAGAAAAACGGGATAATTTTTTACGTACTGCTCGAAATTTTAGTTCGGAAGGCAAGCTTGATGAATGTATTTCCGCATTAAGAGATGGACTGCATCACTTTCCAAATGATTTTCATATTATGTTGGAGCTTGCTGTTTTTCTTGACGGCTTTGGTAATACTCCCGAAGATCGCAAAAACAATCGGGCTGAATCTGTCCAATTGTGTGAGCGTATTTTGAAGTTTTGCATGAATAACCAAATAAGAAATAAAGCACAGTCATGTATGTGTTATTCTCTATGGAGAAACGGCGAAACTGAAAAAGCAGTTAAAATTGCCAAGGATTTGCCTACGCTATATAGTACTGCCGAAACTACTCTGCCAAAATTCTTAAGCGGTAAAGATAAAATTGAATATTGTCAAACCACAATTCAAAAACTGCATTGGCATTTTTGGTGGCTGATTACTTGCATGATTGATGGTGACGATTACTCTGACACAGAGAAGATCGAACTTTTGAATAAATCAATTGCCTTTTATAAAATTGTGTATGAAAAAGAAGACTTTGCTTTTTCGCATTGTCGTCTTTCAGACGCGTATGAGAATATCGCAGTACTGCTGTTGAAGCAAGGAAAGGTAGATAAGGGGTTGGAAAATTTTGAAAAATGCGTAGATCATGCAGTTGCTTATGATACTTTGCCGGATAGCATGAAATTATCGTCCTTGCTTGTAAACAAACTTGAGTATAAAAAACGAAACACATCCAGATCTACACAAAAAAACAATTGCAGAAATATATTGGATAGTATTTTAAATGATTTGAAAGACGAGCGAAGCTTGTATCATCAGTGCGAACAGAAAGACAAATTCAAACAAATCATTGAAAAACTCCACGCAACTGCGAACTAATCGAAAATTAACGATATCTTTTTTGGTCTGACGTGTCAGAAAGAAAAGTCGCGTAAGCGGCTTTTTCTTTTTGTACTCTTCACTCTTCTCAAAATCTTCCACGCGACTTTTCCGGAGAAGATTGAAGAGTGAAAAGAAAAGGTAGCTTTTCTCCCTTTGGTCGAAAAGCATTGATTCTTACTTTAAAATATGATATATTAGAACGCAAAGAGAAGTGTTGCTATATGTTTCAAAAAAGATATGAAAATAAACGGCAAGAAATGATATCTATAGTTAATAATATATTATCTATCAATGTCTCTTTGATATTATTCGAATCTTAGAAAAAGATAGCACATTTTCCAAACCACTTGACGTTATCAAAAAGGTTCTGAATTAAGTGCATCTTTTTCGGCACCTCATCTCAAATAAAAGCCCTTAACCATTACGGTTTCGGGCTTTTGTTATTATTAAAATTAAATGTTTGGCGTCCCCATTGTCAACTCGTTGTCACCTAAATTCTCCGAAAGTTACCCTATACCCTGAATTCTCTGAAAATCACCCTATACATTGAGAAAAAATAAGGAAACAAAAGCAAATTCAAGAAAAAAGCGCTTGCATTTTTGTATGCGAAATGATATAATTAGGCTATATAATTAAAGAAAAAATGAGGCAAAAAAATGGCGCTCAATCGGGAAATACAGGTGTCATTACCGGAGCATGGTATCGCGTACAAAAAGGTGTCGGGAAAAACATATGTATCATTACGTAACGGCAACGTATCGTAATCAGAAAGGAACGCCAACATGTGAACGTGCTTGAGTCGGACGTCTTGATGAGAAAACGGGAAAACTCATTCCAAATAGAAATTACTATGAAATATATTTAAAACAACCTGTGCCGGTTACCACTTACTGTAAGCGCCATGTCATTGAGAAGAATTTTGATAACTTAAAAAATGAGCTTGACAGGAAATGCTTGTTTAGGTTGTATGCACAAAAGGAGAGGTGGAAAATGAAAGAGAACTGCAGATTGTTAATAGATAATTTTTTAGCTGTTATTCCCGCTGAATATCGGGAGATGGTAAATGATTTAGCTGAATTTGCCGACAGTTTAGGCTATACTCCGAAGAGGAATAAAGTTAGCCTTTTTTCGATTGATTTTTCCAAAAGCAAAATAAAAAGAACCGTTATGAAAATTGAAGAGTGTGATCCTAAAATCTCATCCGGTATTCCGCAGTTAAGACTGAAATTTTATGCCAAAATCGTTGATAAACCCCGAAACCCCTTGAAAAACAAGGGCTTCC
>USLW01000083.1 GCA_900555605.1 uncultured Clostridium sp.
TATCATCAATGTGTTACGCCGTCGCATCTCGCAAGAGATGCGTGAGTTGAAATACTGACGATGCGCGTACTGTGGTGAACCAGTTAGTCGCATCTCGCAAGAGATGCGTGAGTTGAAATTATAATAACAATACTTAACACGGACAGAACCCTGTCGCATCTCGCAAGAGATGCGTGAGTTGAAATTGGATCACAACTCCGTACTGCGGCCCTGCGTATCGTCGCATCTCGCAAGAGATGCGTGAGTTGAAATGAAATTTTTGTCAATTAAACGAAGCAGCGTTTTGGTCGCATCTCGCAAGAGATGCGTGAGTTGAAATTTTACAGACTGTGCTTGGTGGAATTTCACCACTTGGTGGGGTTGCGGGAAAAAAAATAAAAAACGTCGTTTCACAAGGTATCAGAAAAGCAATAACAAATCAGAGTGTAATTAATGCCCTGGATACAGTCGCAGGACTTGTTACAAATATGGCCGGAGAAGGCATAGAGGAATATCTACAAGAAATCCTTGATCCGGTATTTCGAAACATTACACTTGGAGAAAACAATGATTTCAAACCTATTACGCCGGAGGCAATTGAAGCCGGTATTATAGGTGCGTTGATCGGCGGGATATTCGACGCTCCACAAATAGGCTCTGCATTAAATTCCACGCAAAATGAGAATTATAATATACGCAACGCTGTAAACGATCTTAAAACCTATATGTATCAGCCTTTAAGCACGGTTCTTACGCAACAGGGATTAAATCAGAACACGGCGGAATTACAAGCAAAAACAATTGCAAAAATAATCTCCGGAGAACGTGTCGGCAGCAGCGAAATTGCGTCATTGATTCATGATGGCGGAGAAGCTGCCCGGAATGTGATTATGCAGCAAACCGGGACCGACATTGGAACGACAGTTGATGGGGCTGCAGCTGCCATACGCAGCCTGCGAAAAGATAAATACGCGAGTCAAAGCACCGGAGTACGTACCGCCGAATACAACGGAAGCCAAATCGAAATTGAAGGCGTGTCAAAAAATACAAAAAACGGATTAAAAGTAGATATTAAAGCTGCTGATGGAAGTACAGAAACCGTGAATGCAGCCCTTTTGACATTTTCTGATGAAAACACAAAAATGCTTTATGATATTGCAGAAAACTACGATGGCAAGATGGATGTGCATACATACGCAAGTACTTTTTACCACGCATACAAGGCCGGATTTTACGGCACAGAGACGCAGAGCGGAAAATTACACAGGATAATCCAAACTTCCCCGCAAGAACCGTTCTCGCGGCTTATTTCACGGGGCAGAATGACGCGCAGATCTCCAAGATCAAAAGAACAAAAATTGACAAGGAGTACGAGACGCGCAAGCTCAACAGGGAATCCAGAAGGGCGATAGCAAGCATTGCGAAAAAACTCGGGGTAGAAGTGGAATACGTAAGTAAGCAAGGGGAAAATGGCATATATGCGAATGGAAAAATTACTATTTCTCTCGATTCTGACAATCCGCTGTTAGCTGTTGCTACACATGAGTTTGTGCATTCATTCAAAGACAGCGCTCCGGAAGCATACAGACAGTATCAGTCACTTGTAATTAATTATTTAAAACAAGCTGACCCGGCCGGATATGAAGCGCGTGTAAAGCGGCTAACAGGTCTATATCAAGAGAAAAGTCCGGGCGCTAAAATTGACGAAGCATATATACAAGAGGAAATTGTTGCAAATTCATCCGCTGATATGCTTACCGACCGTAAGTTCGTAGAAAGCTTAACAGGTCAAAAAACAAATATCGCGCAGCGCATTCTTGACGCAATCGAAAAGATATGGATGAAAATTCGCGGCCAGTTAAAGACAATGGATAACAGTCAGTACAAAAATTATGAGATTGATTTAATGCGCAAGAGCGCAGAAACATTTGAAAAGGCGCGTGATTTGTTCCGTGAAATGGTACAGGAAAGTTCTGGAATTAACGTAAGCGATATGACGCGATATTCGCTACGCATGCAGAATACAATTTCTGAATATATGGAATCCGTTGATGAAAAAATGTTTGACATAGTAAAAGAACATAGAATTAATAAGCATACTAAATTTGTGAAATACAAAATGTCTGATGTTTCTATGAAAGAAGCGTCAATCATTAAGGACTTGCTTGGAGAAGATGTATCCGGATATTCTCATGAGATAAATACAAACGCGATTAACCATATTGAGCGCAGGCATGGAGAAAATGGGCAACAGGATCATAGCATGGCTAATATAAATGATGTTGCGCGAATGCCGTATGTATTAAAGAACTTTGATAGTATCGAAATTCTTTATGATAAGAATGGTCAAAGAGTGTTTAGTAAGGAGTTTTTAAATCAAGACGGAAGCAAAGCTCCACTTATTGCATACAAGAAACGGATCAATGGAACATATTACATTATAGAAGCCGTAGTGGTAGGAGGTCAAAAAAAATTAAGAATAGTTTCTTCATATATACAAAAAAGAATAGAGGGAGAGCAGACTCTTACAAATGCAAACGCCCCAAGAACAACGTCCGATAACGTATCTGCTTCCTCTTCTATTGACGTCAATATATCACAACCTGCTAATGGCGTCAATATACAGTATGCACAAACGTCAGAAAGTAATACGGAAAAAAGTGACACCCCAAAATACCAACTCCGCGAATCTGCCAGCCCAATGCGCAACTTACTGGAATCGTATGGATCTATTCCGAAGGGCGTTGATCCGAGTAGGGACATTCAGGTGCCCAAAAAAACATCAGATAATAAAAATGTGCGTCGGGATGTACGAACCGTGCTGGAGAGCAAACATATCACAGATGAAATGATTGAACCCATTCAGAAAAAAATACTGGATGAGGTGTATTCATATGAGCCTGTTACGGACCCGGACGCAAGCGCATACGCCATGAATGTAATTAAAAAAGAAGGTTACGATCAGGCGTTAATGCAATGGAAAAGCGTAGTATACGGAGATAAAATTGCGGATAAAAATTCTATTGCATTGGGGCAATATCTGTTAAAGGCAGCTGCTGACGCCGGAGACGCCAAACAAACTTTAATGTTGATCGGTGAAATCGCTGCAGAGGGTACATCGCATCTCGCAAGAGATGCGATCCGCATAAAATATACAAATACTGGAAATCAGAAGGGCGAGGTAAAATCGGCTGATAATAAGTGCGCGGTCATATGTTGCTATATATTCTCTATGCGGTTCAACATGCCTTTTCATACGTGCTGATTAAGTACAGAAAAATAAAAGTTTGACAAATGTAAATCGGTGTGTTAAACTGCGGTTGTATTCCAAAACGCTTAATTAGTTTCACTGTGATTGTTGTAAATCATCGTGTCATTTGATGGGTTACAGCGCACAGTTTTTTTATTTTGTTTGGAATATAATATATTTCAGGAGGTACCACAATGTATAGGGGTACAGTAAAATGGTTTAACGCAGACAAAGGGTATGGATTTATTGCAAACGACGAAGGCGGGGAGGATGTGTTCGTGCATTTTTCTGCAATTTCTTCTCAAGGCTTCAGAACGTTGGCAGAAGGACAGAAGGTTACCTTCGATACGGAGAAGGATCCGAAAGACAGCAGAAAATTGAGAGCAGTAAATGTTTGTGTCGCGTAATTGACCGCTTCACGCAAAACACGAATTTCGACCGATAAGTGCCTTTGTTCATATAGATTAACATCATTTTGTACTGTTATATTATAAACCAAGCTTTTTATATCGTTGAACACAAGTGTTTTTACCGGAACAACGGATCCCCGTTGTTCCGGTTTTTTTCAGCTTGACATACGGCAGACGGCGAGATATTATACAGCGGAATTCTAACAAAGGAGAGAAAAATATGAGTGAAATCCGCTTTGAATCAATCCATATGCAAGGTTCCTCTATTGGGGAAAACAGTACGGTTCCGGCGCTGCATACAATGAACAACGTGCAGTTTCAATCAAAAGCCGATATTGATGAAGATGACGGGTTATTCCTGGGATACGGATATTGTTTCAGCATGATCCCGTATCTGTATCAGGAATCCTATACCCGAAAGAATACGGATCTGATATTGAAAACAGCAGTTATAGAAAATCAATATCTGCGTGCAGTATTTCTGCCGGAGCTGGGGGGAAGACTGCAGCAGCTGTATGATAAAGTGCAGGAAAAAGATCTGATTTATGTCAACGATGTAATCCGGCCCTGTAATCTTGCGCTGCGGAATGCGTGGCTGAGCGGAGGGGTGGAATGGAATATTGGTATGACAGGCCATACGCCCTTTACTTGTGCACCGCTCCATACGGCAGTTGTAGACGGCAATCCGCCGGTACTTCGGATGTATGAATATGAACGGATTCGGAATGTCATATATCAGATGGATTTCTTTTTACCGGATGATTCCAGATACCTGCACTGCAGAATGCGGATTGTGAACCCGAACAGTGAAGTGATTCCCATGTACTGGTGGAGTAATATTGCGGTTCCGGCGCTGTCCGGCAGCCGGGTAATCGTTCCGGCTGACGAAGCCTTCTCCAACGGAACGGAAGGCGTATATAAAATGCCGGTGGCCACAGATGAATTTGATGCATCCTATCCTGAAAATTCAATGAATGCAAAAGACTATTTTTTCAATCTCAAGGGACCGGAGCGATATATCTGCTATGTAGATAAAGACGGAAAGGGACTCCTGCAGGCTTCCACTTCTCGTCTGCAGGGCAGAAAGCTGTTTGTATGGGGAAAAGGCGAGGGCAGTCAGCATTGGCAGCAATTTCTTACGGAAAAGGCCGGAAATTATTGCGAAATTCAGGCGGGCCTTGCAAAAACACAATATGAGAGTATTCCTATGCCGCCGTATGCTGCCTACGAATGGCTTGAATTATACGGACCGATTGCCCTGAACGCGGATGAGGTCCACGGTTCCTTTACACAAGCCGTCCGAACTGTTTCCCGGTATGTACAGAGGGATCCCGAAATCTCCAAGCTTGAGGAAACGCTGCGGCAAACAAAGGAAAAGATTGCATTACAGAAAGGCAGAAGCGTTCTAAACGGAAGCGGTTGGGCTGCGCTGGAAAATGAACGCCGTCAGCGTGCATCGCAGCCGCCGCTGCCGCAGCATTTAGATTATGGGCACTGCCATGCGGAACAGGAAATATGGCTGCAGATTTTGAATGAAACAGCGCCGTTCTCTGTACCGGACGAACAGCAGCCCCCGCTTTCCTACATGAATCAGAAAGAATGGACCGTATTGCTTCGAAAATGGGAGGATATGCATGAAAAAAATTGGTGGACACAGCTGCAGCTTGGCGTTTCCGCCTATGCGTCATTGAAATTCACCGAGGCAGCAGAGTATTTCTTAGCCTCCCTGCAGAGCAGGCATAACGTCTGGGCCCTGTTCGGACTGGCAAATACATACAATATGCTGGAACAATCTGAAGCCGCCGCGAATTATGCGCTGGCCGCAGTCTCAGAACGCTTTGCGGATATCTGTCTTGTACGCAGCATGTGGAGAATTCTTTTGTCCAGCGGCCACAGCGAATGGCTCCTAAAACAAAGCAGCAGAGCGCCTGCGGCAATTCTGGCGGATGGCAGATGCCGTTTTTATATTGCGCAGGCACGTTTTTATACCGGCGACATCGACGGGGCAGAAGCGATGCTAATGGAAAACGGAGGATTAGAGATTCCGGACATTAGAGAAGGCGAGACGCTGACGACGGATCTTTGGTATCAAATCGCAGAAAAAAAGGCTGAAAAAGCAGGCGTTTCTTTTGACAGAAAGACGGCAAAGCCTCCGTTTTCACTGAATTTTAAAATGCAGGATTAAAGGTACAGATGCTGCAGCTGCAAAGGAGATTTAATTGGTATGAGTATTGAAAAAGTTTTATTCGACTATTTATCAGACGGCAGCGCAGTGGAACTGTATCGGCTGCACAACCGCTGCGGCGCATATGTGGAAATTTTAAATTACGGAGGAATTGTACGCGCCATCGTTGTACCAGATGTAAACGGGAACTTCACGGATGTGGTCGTTGGCTTTGACCGAATCCGCGATTATAAGCAATATGCCGCTTCCTATTTCGGCGCATTGGTGGGACGCTGCGCGAACCGCATTGCAGACAGCTCCTTTATTCTAAACGGCAGCGTATATACGCTTACTGCAAATAACGGACGCAATCATCTGCACGGAGGGCTGTGCGGCTTTAGTGAGAAGCTGTGGAATGTTTCTGCGGACAGTAAGGCGAACCGGCTGACCCTGACCCTTCGATCGGAGGATGGGGAAGAGGGCTATCCAGGAACTGCTGACATCACGGTAACCTATACTTTTGACGACAGCAATGCACTCTGCATTGATTATAAAGCAATCGCGGACAAAGACACGGTCATAAATCTGACCAATCATGCTTATTTTAATCTGAACGGGCACGGCGCCGGCTGTATCTGCGGGCATAAATTAAAAATAGAAGCATCGCATTTTACCCCTATTGACGAGGCTTGTATTCCGACGGGTGAAATTGCCGCGGTTTCCGGTTTTACGGATTTCCGTTCGTTCCGTACGCTGCGAGAGGGTTTATGTGCGGAGAACAAGGAAGAACAGCTGCGCCGCGGGCAAGGCTATGATTTGAATTACGTGCTTGACAAGCCCCGCGGCACCTTTGGTTTGGCGGCAATTCTGCAGGGAGAAGCGGCCGGCCGCACAATGGAGGTATATACAGATCAGCCCGGTATTCAGCTGTACACAGGAAATTTTATGACGGATCATATATACGGAAAAGACGGTGTAATTTATCATCGGCGCGGTGCGCTGTGCCTTGAGACACAGTTGTATCCGGATGCAGTCCATCATCCGCAATGGCCTTCCCCCATTTTGCCTGCGGGAAAAGAATACCGCCATCAGACGGTTTATGCCTTCCGATAATTCCCCTGACCTCTGGAAGGACTATTTACGGCTGTCCGACAGCGGAAAAAATACAAGCTCCCTCTGTTCTATGATGAGCTGTCCGGCAGCCGCTTCTGTCAGGGCAATGCATACGGCTTCCAGCCGTGTCTCCGGCACCAAATAATCAGCCGTGACCGCAGAATCAAATTGAGGCGGCTCCGCGGCCAGCTGCAGATCTTCTGCGGCTTTTCTTATTTTATCGTAGAACGGATAATCCGACACCACGCGAATGCGGCGGCACGGCGTCATGCGTACGATTCCGGCAGCCTCCGCTGCCATGGCGGCACTTTTTCCGTAGGCCCGCACTAATCCCGCCGCGCCTAATAAAATCCCGCCGAAATATCTGACTACAACAAGAATACAATTCATAAGCGCTTGTTTTTTTATAACGTCTAGCACGGGAATGCCGCCTGTGCCCTGCGGCTCTCCGTCATCAGAATACCGCTGCAGCAGCACACCGCCCTCCCGGATCGTATATGCATAGACATGATGCTTGGCTGCAGGATGTGCCTCCCGGAGGCGTCGCAAATGCAGCAGTGCATCCGCCTCTGTTTCCGCAGGAGCGGCAAAGCCGATAAAACGTGACTTTTTTTCAATATATTCCGTCTCGGCCTCCTGACTGAACGTCAGATAGCTCCGGTCCGGAGAATTGGGTGCGTTTGGAATCTCCTGCATATCAAATTGATCCTGATTTCTTAAAATTTTACCGTTTTTTCATTTTTTACCTCCTACCCCTCACCCCTCGACATCATATTCGACAGATTTCTTTTCGACCATATCCACCGGTGTCCCGCCGAAACGCTGATAATGTTCGAGAATTGTCCCGTCTTTTGCATTTATCTTATACACATCTCCTTTGTATTTCTCCGGTCTGTCTGTCTCCACTCCGACAAACAAGGCCAAATTATCGACAGATACTTTCAGCATCGTTATCCGGCAATTATCCGGTAAAGCACATTCGAAAGGGATAGAAGGAAACTTAAAATCAGGATCCGATAA
>USLW01000084.1 GCA_900555605.1 uncultured Clostridium sp.
GGAACGCCGGCGGCAAAGCAGCTGAGCAGCGCAAGGGCTGCGGACAGCTCCGATCGGCACAGAATCGCACAGCACGGTCCCTTTAGCTGCGCGGCAAATGTTTCCGCAAAATCCGCGGCCTCCTGAAAGCGAAACACAGTTCCGTTTTCATACATTTGTTTTTTCGGATGCGCACGCATCTGCTCAAATATGTATTTTCGCAGCATCTGCTACTCCGCCTCCTCAAGATATGCTTCTACCAGCCTGATCACATCGCCTGCCGTCCGCAGGTCAAACGGATTCATATCCTCCTCTCGGAATGCGATCTGAAAGGCATCCTCAAGCAGGATCAGCAGCGTTACCATGCTGAGGCTGTCAAGCCCAAGCTCTTCCATCAGCAGCATTTCTTCTTCAATGGCTTCAACAGGCTCCAGCTCCTGCAGAACACGGATGGTTTGCGCTCTAATGTCCATACCGCACCTCCAGATACCCGGCGGCAATCCGTTTGATTTTCTCAAGCAGCGTCTCCTCCGCCATCAGGGAAGAAAGCACGATTCCTCCGTTGTCCTCTGCAATCCGCAGATATTCGTCCCGCAGCCGGTACTGCAGCGGAATATCAATATACCGCTCCCTCTCCGCAGCGCGGCTCCAGACGCGCTGCACCGCAATTTCCACCGGAACATCGAGAAAAAATGCCAAATCCGGCTTTACGATCCAGCGCGCAATTTCATAAATCCAGCGGTCCCCCGTATACCCGCGGGCCCGCAGATTTGCCGCACAGGAATACAGATACCGATCGCTGACCACGGTTTTTCCGGACCTTAGCTGTGGCAGGATCACCTTGCTGCAGTGCTGAACACGGTCGCTTGCCGCCAGCAGCGAAAGGCTTCTGTAATCAAAGGCATCGTGATCCGGCGAATCCATATAGGTCCGGAAAATCTGCGACTGCCGTACAAAATCCGTAGGCTGCCTTGTTAAAAACAGGCAGTACCCTTTTTCCTCCATCCACTGGGAGAGATGGCGGATCATCGTGGTCTTTCCGCAGCCGTCCAGACCGCAGAAGGTGATCAGTATGCCCGGTCCGTTATGCTTGCGCATCGCAAGTGCAGGCATAATTTCTCACCTCCTCCAGCAGCCGAAGCCTGTTCTCTGTGAAAAACCTCTGCTTCGGATCGCTTACGAGATAACGGTATGTTTTTTTCTCGGCAGGCCGGGCTACAAGCTGCAGGAGATTCTCCCGGCCTGCCGCAAATCCGTGCAGAAACGTCTCCAAGTCTTTCTGCCGTATATCGAACAGCGCTTTCGTCATATACAGCGCATAGAAGCAAGCATCTGCCGTATCGGTCTCCAGCGCCCGGCTTCCGAGGATTTCAAAGTCCTGCCCGCCGAAGCCATTGAGCAGCGCGTATATATCGCAGAATTTATATAGGGTCATGTCCCGTTTCATCTCGATCCAAGGATAGGCGGCAGCTTCTTTGTACAGATGGCTGCACAAGTGGATCAGAAAGTCATACCGGTCAAGCGTCGTCAGGCGAAGTCCCCGAAGCTCAGTTTCCGCCGCCCGTGAAAGGAATGCGGAAACCGTGTGATCCTCCGCATGCTTATAGTCCAGTGAAAAATTGATATCTACTTCCAGGTACCGCATAAAAGGCAGATTGACTTCCTTGATGTACGGAACCGTCTCGCCCCGCAGCATTTTTGATGCAATGATTTCCTGCCGTGCAGCCGGCACCAAAACATCGCTGCGGATATAGCCCCGGCAAAAGCCCGCTTCTGTCAGCAACCTTCCGATCCGGGTTACGCTGCGGCTCTCCGTTAAAATATCAATATCATTGGATGTCCGATAGCCCTCCGGATACCACCTGCACAGATACGCGCCCTTGAGCAGCGCATAGGCATCCCGGCCGGAGCGCAGGATATCGGACAGCATCTCTACGCACGCAAAATAGCTCTCATTTCTCTGACAATTTTGTAGATACGCGTTCTTCAGGGAATTTCGGAATTCCCTGTCTGTTTTGGGCAGCAAGGCGCAGCCGCGGAGAACGCCGTAGGCCAATGCGGCCATTCGATTG
Organism: uncultured Clostridium sp.; assembly: GCA_900555605.1. GTDB lineage: Bacteria > Bacillota > Clostridia > UBA1212 > UBA1255 > UMGS1851. Next base: position 2,052 of record USLW01000084.1, read on the forward strand.
CTGAAAAGTGCGCCCAGCACCCGGAAGGTCGCCGCCCCCAGCGTGATCAATTTATTTAATTTTACCTGACTGCTGCTTCGGAATCTGCATAATTCCAAAAACAGCGCTCTTTCATTTTTATTCATATATTTCCTCCATTCTCAATTTCTATACGAAAAGTTTGATTTCTCCGGCGGCTAATTTTTTCAGCAGCCGGATTTCCTCTGCATCCAATATGCATGCCTCTCTTGTTTCCGCCATCCGGAGGATCTTGACCAGTACGCCGTTTTGTGCGTAATCCGAATATGCTCTGCTTTTTCTGTAATCTTCCATAATATATATACCGCCGTATTTTCCCGGCTGCGTGTAGATCGGCTCACTGAGACTTAATTGTTCGATATCCCGGCGGATGGTTCTTTCAGAGACGCCGAAATGCAGCGCCAGTTCTTGTATGGTAATATGTTTTTTGGTAAAAAGTGTCTTCATAATCATGCAGCGTCTGTCAGCCGTTCCCAAGCCTGTGCACCTCCTTTCTTTTTCATCAGCGGCAGCATCGCTCCGCCGGCTTGCCTTAATAAAAAAAAGAACCTGCCGGAAAAGGTCTGCCCCGCAGACCGATCCATTTATCAGGTTCCTCTTGATCCTTCAACAAGTCCAACTCTCTTGCGTTTCACAACTGCAATAAATGTACCGAAGCAATGTGCTTCATATTTACTTTTTGCCGGTTTCTACCGCGGCGCCGGGACAGGCCGGGCAGATGCGGGCGCTTCGCTGCGCTGCGCAGCATATTTCCGAATGCGGACGCCGTATTCGTCGATTTCAATCTGCAGGTGATTCTTGCATTTCGGGCAATCGATGCAAATCTCAGATGCGGGAGACGCCTGAATCAGCATCCAGCCGCAGATCGGACAGCTTGCTCTGTACTTGATCATATTTTCTGCTACCTCCTTTTCTGTCCGGCAGCTTCCATGGTAATATCCGCTGCCTATTGACAAATGCTGTTCGTTGGTGTATGGTATCTGCAGCGAACACATTTGCATGTTTTCGTGTTCATTATACGACGAACAATTTTGCGTGTCAAGTAGTTTTTTACAAATATTGTTCGTTTCAGCAAATATAACAGAGGTGTGTAACATGGCTTTTGCGGATAACTTAAAAAAAGCACGTTTGGAAAAGGGTCTGTCTCAGCCGGAGCTTGCGGCGCTGTGCGGCGTTTCCGTCAGAACGATTCAATATTATGAAAATAATCAGCGTCATCCCTCCAGGCTGGATAAGGTTTCCGTCATTGCAAAAGCCCTCGGCACCACTTCCATGGCTTTGCTGGGGGAGGAAGGAATGTATATTGTAGATGCTGCGGAACGCGGCGGCACGAAAGCAAAAAAAGAGGTGCAGGAAATTCTCGATGAAGTTACAAGTCTTTTTGCCGGCGGCGAATTGGGCGACAGCGATAAAGACGAAGTGATGCGCTTAATCCAGGAAGCCTATTGGGATGCAAAGAAGATCAATAAAAAGTATGGCGCACATAAAAATAGATCATAAAAAGTACGCAGATGCAGCCCGCGGATAGACGCCGGGAGCTGCATGCTGTATAATGCTCCGGTAAATGATTTGGACAAGCAATACAGGCAGGATGGTGATGGGCATGTACCGCTATATACAGGAAAAATGTCAGGCATTAGTGAAAAAATATCATACCCGCGACCCGTTTGTGCTGGCGGACGAGCTTGGGGTGATTGTGAAATACAGCAGCCGCCTTCGGGATCTGAAAGGAATGTATACGGTGGTCAAGCGCAGCCGTTTTATTTTTTTGAACGCCAACATGGACGAAAATATGACAAGGATCGTATTGGCCCATGAGCTCGGCCACGACCAGCTCCACCGAAATCTCACGCAGCGGTCTGTTTTTCGGGAATTTGCGCTGTATCACATGACCTCCCGGCCGGAATATGAAGCGAATATTTTTGCTTCCCATATTTTATTGAAAGATGAAACACTTTTGAATTATATCCGCATGGGATACGACAACGTGCAGATTGCAGCATTGACCGATACGGATATTAATCTCGTAGCGCTGAAGTCCTTTGCACTCATGCAGCAGGGCTATGAGCTGCGGGTCCAGGAATATCGCCCGGACTTTCTGAAAGCCCGGGAATAGCCGCAGGCTAAAAAATTCAAAAAACCGTCTGCTTTCTGCATATTGAAAAACCCGGAAAAACAGCGTATCATTACCGTTCGGGCGCCGGCCGTGTGCAAGAGACCGTTGCAGGGATCTGTACGGCATGGCGGCTTCGGCACTGATATGCGTTATGCGGAGGTTCTACTGTAATGGCGGAAATTTTTGAAGCACTGATGGTCGTCAGCTTCGGTCTTTCATGGCCGATGTCGATTTGGAAATCCTATACGGCAAAAACAGCCCGTGGAAAAAGTCTGTTTTTTCTTACTATGATTCTGTTCGGATACGCCTGCGGAATTGCGGCAAAGCTGATCATCAGCAGCATCACCTATGTACTGGTATTTTACATAATCAATTTTATTATGGTATCCGTGGATGCGGTCCTGTATTTCCGCAATAGAGCCCTTGACAGGGCAAAGCAGCAGGCGGCGGAAGAACATGCGTAACGCGCTTTTCAAACATGCGTTTCCGGCGCCGCAGACGAAGCCGGACAGACACATTGGTGCGCAGGCGGCGGGATTTCTGAGAAAGAACACCGTGCTTGTGATTGCAGCGGTACTGGCGGCGATGTTTCCCTAGTCAAGGTTCCCAAGGAACTTTGGCGTACGTTGCCGCCCGACGCCGTTTATCTGACCTATTTTGACCTTAAAACCCTGACATGTCTTTTCTGTACGCTTGCGGTAGTCTGCGCCCTGAGAAATGTCAGTTTCTTTACAATTCTGGCGCAAAAAATCGTGAAAATCGCAGGAAATACGCGCACCGCCGTATTGGCGCTGGTTTATATTACGTTTCTCGGCTCTATGCTGATCGCAAATGACATGGCGCTTCTGACCTTTCTTCCCCTGGGGTATTTTGTTCTGTCTGCAGCAAACAAGGAAAAATACATGGCTTTTACTTTTATCATGCAGAATATCTCCGCAAACCTCGGCGGTATGCTGACGCCCTTTGGAAACCCGCAGAACCTTTACCTTTATACGAAATTCCATATTTCCAACGGTACGTTTATCCGGATTATGCTGCCGCCCTTTTTGTTCGCCGTTCTGCTGATCACGGTCTGTTGTTTTTTGATTCCAAAAGAAAATTTAGTGATTCTGAAAAAAACAAATGCCAAGCTGCCGCCGAAGCGCACCGCGCTTTATCTTGCCTTATTTATTTTTACGATTCTTATGGTCTTCCGTACCATACCGTACTATACCGGTCTGCTGATCGTTACGCTGATTCTGCTGATCGCCGACCGCAGTGCGCTGCGGAAGGTCGATTACCCCTTGCTATTGACCTTTGCTGCCTTTTTCATATTTGCCGGCAATATGTCCCGGATTGACGCGGTCCGGGAACTTTTTACAGCCCTGCTTCAAAAAAATACGCTGCTTGTATCCATTGCCTCCTGCCAGGTGATCAGCAATGTCCCTTCCGCGATTTTACTTTCCCAATTTACGCAGAACTACGCCGCGCTGCTGATGGGCGTCAATGTCGGCGGTGTCGGCACATTGATCTCTTCTCTTGCAAGTCTGATTACCTTCCGGAGCTATACTGCCCATTACAGGCAGAAAACTGCCCATTATCTCGGCCTGTTTACTTTGCTGAATTTCGCCTTTTTGATTCTTTTAACGGCATTTTGTCTATTGATCGTATATGTGATATAATGACGCCGTTGCTTTTGAGGAGGGTATCGTTATGCGTTTATTTGTCGCGCTCTGCCTGCCTCCCGCCGTAAAGCCGGCCATTTTGTCTGACGGCCTGACACTTACGCTGCAGGGCGCTGGAAGCTTTGGTTCTCTGTGGTGGATCGGGCTTGCAGCGTCTCTCTGATGAAATCAGAACGGATCAGCGGCAGGCTCGTTTATACGGAGATCAGCGGTTATGCGCTTGCAGGAGGTTAAAATATGCTCTCAATCATCATATATATCATCGCCGGCTTAGGCGCCGGCATTGGCACCGGGCTGGCGGGACTGTCTGCTGCCGCGGTCATATCTCCCATGCTGATCACCTTTCTGCATTTTGATGCATACGAGGCAGTCGGAATTGCCTTGGCTTCTGACGTCCTGGCCTCCGGGATCTCGGCTTACACATACGGCAAAAATAAAAATCTGGATATCCGAAACGGACTCGTCATGTTGGCCAGCGTACTGATATGCACATTTGCCGGCAGTTATATTGCTTCGCTTGTTCCGAATACGGCAATGGGCGGTTTCTCCGTTTTTATGACATTTCTGTTAGGGATCAAGTTCATATTCCGCCCTGTCATGACGACAAAAGAAAAACAAGCGCAAAAAAGCAGACGGACAAAAATTCTGCAGTCTGTTTTCTGCGGCGTTTTGATTGGATTTATCTGTGGATTTATCGGTGCAGGCGGCGGCATGATGATGCTTCTGATCCTCACAAGCGTATTGGGCTATGAACTGAAAACCGCGGTTGGCACCAGCGTTTTTATTATGGCCTTTACAGCCCTCACCGGCGCGGTATCCCACATCGTCATCGGCGGCCTGCCGAATTTAGCGGCGCTTTTGATCTGTATTGCCGCCACGCTTCTGGGGGCGCAGGTTTCGGCTGTATTTGCCAATAAAACCAGCCCGCAAAAACTCAACCGGGCCGCCGGCGCCGTACTCAGCGCTTTAGGCCTGGCAATGATTCTGGTCAGATACTGTTTCTGAACGCAGAAAGCGATCCGCAGCAGCATGAAAAGCCTCCGGGTGATTGCGGGCGATAAAATGATCTCCGTCTATAAAGCATAAAACGCTGCCCGGAATCGCCGCGGCATACGCAACGATTTCGTCGTAAAATCTTTTTTGTTCGTCCGTAAGCCTTGAATACTTTCCGAAAAGCGTTTCAACGCGCGGTTTTATAAACGCGGTTGCCCGCCCTTCCGCGCCCGCCGCGGCGAATGCGACAGCCGTTTCCGCCGGAATGTGCGGCTCCTTTACCATGAGCCGCAGCAATTCTTGGTTGGCCTTTGCTTTCCCGGAAAACAGCGCGAAAAAGGAGCAGATTCCATATCCGATGCAAATAGGAACCTGTACGCAGGCACGGACGCCCCGCGGACACAGGTTTGCGCCGTTCAGAATCAGCTTCCGCACATACTGCGGATATTTCAGGGTAAAAAGAAGCGCAATATTCCCGCCGTCGCTGAAGCCCAGCAGCAGAACCCGCCGCAGATTCAGCGCATCAAGAAACACTTTCAGATCCTCCGCAAATTGTGTAAGCGTAAATGGCGCATTTCCCCGCGGAGACTTTCCGTGTCCCCGCGTATCGACGGCAATCACTCGAAAATATTGTGAAAAATACGCGGTCTGTTGGGAAAAATACGTGCCGTCCTCCCCGTTTCCGTGAAGCAGGACCAGAGCCTCTCCGCTGCCTTGTTCCGTATAATACAGTCTGAAATCGCCTTCCATAAATTCCTCCATTTTCACCGCGGCACGCATGGCGCTTTACCCTGAAAAGCTGAATAAGCTCAGCTGCTCAATGTAATCCGCGCTTTTCCGTTCCTCCGCGCGCCCCGTCTGTAAGGCGGCTTCCGGAATGCCGCGCAAAAACGGCGATTGCTGCGGCCCGGTCAGCAGGATCAGTTCATCCCGCGCCCTTGTCATTCCCACATAAAAAAGCCTTCTTTCTTCTTCAAGCCCTTCGGGCTGTTTCCCCGCGGCCTTCAGCGGAATCAAGTCCGGTCTGACACCGGAAAGAAATACGACAGGATACTCTAATCCCTTAGC
>USLW01000085.1 GCA_900555605.1 uncultured Clostridium sp.
TTTCAGCTCGGCCATGAGGAACAGTACCGCAGCCGCCGCATCGCGGACATCTGCCCGGAAACGGAGACAGAACTGCATTCCGTCTATTTTACGGCAGAAACAGAAAGTCAATTTGATTTTTCTTCCTATCATTATATTATAGATGCAGTCGATATGGTTTCCGCAAAGCTTTTGATGATTGAAAAGGCTGAAGAAAACGGAACCCCCATCATCAGCTGTATGGGAACGGGAAATAAGCTGGATCCCACGCGGTTTGAAATCGCGGATATTTATCAGACCTCGGAATGTCCACTGGCCCGTGTCATGCGCACGGAGCTGCGCAAACGCGGGATTCCAAAGCTGCGCGTGGTATATTCCCGGGAGAAACCCATGAAACCGGCGGGGCCGGACCGTGTGCCGGGCAGTATTTCTTTTGTCCCGGCTGCGGCAGGGCTTATTTTAGCCGGTGAGGCAGTCAGACAGCTGCTGCATATATAAAAAAGGAAAGGAATGTTTTCCATATATGTTGGTTGACACGCATGCGCATTATGATGATGTAAAGTTTGATGAGGATCGTCAGGCCTGCCTGAAGCGCGTCCATGCGCAGGGGGTAGACTATATCATCAATGCTGCCCAGGATCTGCCGTCTCTGCACGCCTGTATTGCATTGGCGGAGGCTTATGATTTTGTGTATATCACAGCAGGCATTCATCCGCATGAAGCTTCTTCCTGGTCAGAAGAGGGAATGAGGCAAATTGCCGATCTCGCACAGCATACAAAAGTTGTGGCTATTGGGGAAACCGGATTGGACTATCACTATGACTTCAGTCCCCGTGAGATGCAGATCCAAAATTTTATTTCCAATATCGGGTTGGCAAGGGAACTGAAAAAGCCGGTAGTGATACACGACAGAGAAGCGCATGGAGATATGCTGAGAATTCTGCAGCAGGAAAAGATCTGGGAGATCGGAGCCGTTATGCATTGCTATTCCGGCAGTGCCGAGATGGCCCGGCAGCTTACGGATATGGGACTCTATTTTTCCGTAGGCGGTGCCGTCACTTTTAAAAATGCGAGACGGATTGCCGAGGCGCTGCGTGTGATTCCGAACGAGCGGCTGATGCTTGAGACGGACTGTCCGTATATGACGCCGGAGCCGTTCCGCGGACATCGGAATGATTCCGGATATCTGCCCTATACCGCCAGACGAATTGCGGAAATAAAAGAAATTTCCTACGAAGAATTGTGCAGCCTTACCAGCGGCAACAGCAAAAGGTTTTTTAACATTCTGCACAATAATTGATTTTTATAAACCGATATATCTTTTTGTTTTAGTGCGTTATGCATAAAAATCCGCAGAATGGAGCTTGAAAAGTTGACAGCGCATGTCAGAATAGACTAGAATAAACAAGGTTTCCTGTGCGGGATCAGGCGCAGGATGCAAAGCAGAAAATGCGGCGGATCGGATCCGCAGCTGGTATCACGGCCGATTGCATGGGAAAGGAGATGGTGCAGTGAAGGACAGCTTGAAATACTTCGGAAAAAGGGTTGCCAGATATGTTGGCCCATTTAAGTACTTAGTACTGCTCGGCGGTGTCTTAGTGGCCTCTCTCGGTATCGCGGCAGGTATATATACGCATGATATAAAGACATATACGATTATCAACGACGGAGAATTGCTGGAAATTACCACGCGGTGTGAAACGGTAGGCGAAGCGCTGAAACAGGCGGACATCGTCCTCGGGGAAGGGGACCTTGTGAATTATGATTTGGATCAGCGCCTTGAAACGGTCACTTCTTTTATTGAAGTGAAGAGACCTGTGACAATTACCATCCATGTGGAAGGGGAAGCAATTCGTCTGTCTACTTTTTCCTCAAATGTTTCCATGGCACTGCAGGAGGCGGGGGTTTCCGTTAACGGCAAGGATATTCTTGAGGGCGCTTCCATGGACAGCGAACTGGAAGATGGGCTTTCTGTTAATATTGTACGGGTGGATGACACCGTACAGGTAATAAAAGAAGCCATTCCGTATGACACGACGTATATTGAGGACCGGCTGCTGCTGAAAGGCCGGACCAGGGTTGCCACGCAGGGTGTGGAAGGCGTGCGCACATTGACTTATAAGATTGTAGAGGAAGACGGCGTAGAGGTTTCGCGGGAACTGATTTCCGAAGAGATCATACCGCCGGTAACAGAGATCATTGCACAGGGAACGCGGGAGTATTTTACTAATTCCAGAGGGCAGACGGTCAGCTACAGCAAGTCGCTGCAAATGCGCGCGACTGCATTCGGGCCGCATCCGAAGTGGGGATATATTTCGCATACAGGCAATAAGCTGCAGCTCGGCGTTGTTGCGGTGGATCCCAGCGTGATCCCCCTCGGGACCAAGCTGTATGTGAAAACCAATGATGGTTCTCGTCCGGATTATGGCTTTGCAATTGCATGGGATACGGGCGTGCATGGAGATATTATTGATTTGTTTATGGGAGATAAGGCTACCTGCAGCGCCTGGGGCGTCCGCGGGGTGACCGTATACATTCTGGATGACCAGTCGGTTGATATTTTTGCATTGAGAGGCTGAGACGGTTCGTCAGCATGTCACAGGATATGAATGAAAACCAGTTCCAAACAAAAGTACGTATGAATCAATACGGAATCAGGCCCGTGAAAAGTCTGGGGCAAAATTTCCTGAACGACGAAAGCGTCGTTCAGGAAATTGTTTTTTCCGCAGATCTGAACCGGGAGGATTTGGTGATTGAAATCGGGCCGGGGCTTGGCATTATGACCAGACATCTGGCAGCCGCGGCCGGCCGTGTTGCGGCTGCGGAAATTGACGCACGTCTGATCCCACCGCTGAATCTCCTGAAAGAGGAATATCAAAACCTTGAAATTATTCAGGGCGACATTTTGAAGCTTGATATTACGGAGCAGCTGATTCGGCCCTTTTTAAAACCGCCGCTGCGTGCGGTAAAAGTGGTTGCAAATCTGCCGTATTATATTACCACGCCGATTATTATGCGTTTTTTGGAAAGCGGCTTTCCCCAGCTGCGTTCCATGACGTTTCTTGTGCAGAAGGAGGTCGGTGAACGGATGATCGCAGGGCCCGGTGGCAAGGAATACGGCGCATTATCTGTCTCAGTCGGATATTTTGCAGCGGGCCGCATTTGTTTTCAGGTGCCGCCGCATTGCTTCATCCCGCAGCCAAATGTGGATTCCTGCGTGATTCGTTTAGATATACGCCAAACACCGCCGTTCCCGCTGATGGATCAAGCATACTTTTTTAAAGTGGTGCGCGCTTCCTTCTGCCAGCGGCGTAAGATGCTGATAAATTCTTTAGCCAATGCGGCTTATCTGCATGTCACGCGGGAGCTTGTGGCAGAAGTCCTGCGGAAAATGGGGAAGGATGAAAAAATCAGGGGAGAAGCTCTGACGCCGGCGGAGTTCGGTCTGCTGGCGAATTTGCTGTATCAATCGGGGCATACGCGAAGTTGAAGCTTCGCAGTGGTAGTCTGGTATCTGCGGCCTGCAAAAAAACGGGGCGGCCGCTTTTTGCGCTTTCACGCGTTTGCGGCCGCCCCGTTCCAATTAATCCTTATCTTAATTCATCATAGTCTGCAACGGATTTTTAAGCAGAGCATACTTGAAAGTCCCTGCTGTCTGCTGCAGCTCAGTTTGTATTCTTTCTTTTTCCGCGGCAGATCGCAACATATAATCCGGCGGCCGTAAGCAAGAGCATACCGACCGACAGCGCCATGCCGCTGTCGCCTGTTTTGGGGACCTCACCGGTTTGCGGTACCGTAGGCACCGGATCTATATCAGGCGTCTCGGTGGAGGGCGCTTCATATTCCGGAAGCGCTCCTTGAATCAGAGCCGTACCTTTAATCATCTGTGCACCGTTTGCTATGCCTGCGTGGCCTGTCGGAACCGGCGCAGTAAGCCAGAACGAAAATCTGGAGAACACTTTTGTGGTTTTGCTCCAATCGGATGTTGCGGGTGTCGCGGCTGCTGCATCATAATTTGGATTTGCGCTGAGTGCATCAAGGGAAACAATTGCCCATCCGCTGAAACCGGCGGGAATTTCATAGCAGTATCTGCCGGAGAAGGGCTTTTCAAACATGGCTGCCGTACTCCGGACGCCTGTTGTTCCGTCTACCAGATAAACTACGGCATTTTTACCAATATAGTAGGTTGCGCCTTCCTGATATTCAGAACCGTTTAACACTGCGGTAGCAGGCTGAAACGTAAAGGCCACGGAATCGCTTGTGGTATTTTGCAGATTGACCGCGAAATACGCGGCGTCCTTTGAAAATTCGGCGCGGTCGCCGGATGTAAGAAAATCGTCTGTGTAATAGACCCAATCAGCGGTACCCATATCAGCAAAGGTGTAATAGCGAACGCTCTCATCACCGTAGCGAAGAGCGGCAATCTGCCGTTTGCCGTATTGAATCGTCAAATCCGTTTGGATTTCGGCCGCGGAGCTGACAAGGACGCTGGTGGAAAAGAGAAATACCAGCAGAATGAATACGGAAAATAGCTGTCTTTTTTTCATAAAAAAACCCCCTTCAAATTAAAACGATTTAAATTAAATGAACTAAAAACAATTAATATTGTAAATTAGTTATATAAATATGTCAATATAAAAAATAATAAAAAAATATTTGACTTTTTATTTTCTATATATGATAATAAAAAGCATAAAATCAGAAAGAGGTGGTACCAATGAGCTATACAAGGAATCCGCGGAAAAGGATATGCTTATTATTAATGATGATATTAGGCGTTACTTTTGCGGCGGGCTGCACGGGAACACAGTCCGGAGACGACAAACAGCCGGAGCGTACGGAGCAGCCGCCCAGAAAAACCTACGGAGAGATGCTGCATTACGAGACGGACTTTGAGAAAAATGCCATGCCTTTCTGGCGTACAAACGTCATGTATCAGGAGTGCGTTACCATGATCAAACGGGCGGACGGCTCCATAACCGGGAAAATGCTATTTACCCCGGTTCGCATTTCGGAAATAACCGATGTCACGCAGCAGAAGGTTTACACAGAAGGCAAAGATTATGAATGGGAGAAAGGAACCAACACGCTGATCTGGAAGGAAGGGTCTGAAATACCGTATTTCACGGAGAATGATTTGTCGGGAAAAGACGAGAACGGCAATTACATAACTGCATGGGGCGATACGGCGAATGGGTGGAATGCAGCTTCTCCCTGGGATGCCCTCGGACGCTCCCGATTCGGCGATGCGCTTTATTGCGTGGGAGAATTTTATTACGGAAAACAGATCCGCGTAACGTACGAATATCAATATGAAGACTGGCAGGGAACCGTCACGGCTTATCAAGGCGACAAGCTTGCCAAAACGCGTGCCAAATTAGAAGCAGGAGAGCGCGTGAATTTGATTTTTTACGGGGACAGCATCTTTACGGGCTGTGATTCCAGTAAAATGTATAATCGGGAGCCGCGGCAGGACTATTTCTCAGAGCTTTTCAAGAAGGCGCTTACGGAACGGTACGACAGCAGAATTGTTTTAAGCAATCCTTCGGTAGGCGGGATGGATTCCAAATGGGGTGCCGAGAATGCGGAAGCGCTTGTTGCTAAAAAATCGCCGGACCTTGTTGTAATCGGTTTCGGCATGAATGACGGCGGTAAAGCAAGCAGTGATGTAGCGGCGAATATTCAGTCAATTATGGATACGGTGAAAGCCGCCAATCCGGATTGTGAATTTATTGTTGTGGCTCCCATGGTACCCAATGAAAAAGGAGGCTTTCTGCAAGGGCAGGATCAGCTTCCCGCGGCATACCAAAAGCTGTCCGGAGACGGCGTTGCTTTTGTAGATATGTTTGCAGTGCACAGCGATATCCTGAAGGTAAAGGATTACGCTTCCACCAGCGGAAATAACATTAATCATCCGAATGATTGGCTGATCAGGGTGTATGCTATGAATTTGATATCCTGTATGGTGAAGATATGAAAAAGATCGGTTGTAAATTGTTATCGCTTTTATTTTTACTCTCTTTAGCAGCAGTGTGTGTATCATGCGGAGAGAAGAAGGAGACGGAAATGAAAAAAACAGAATATGAAGGGGACCTTTACGGAGACGGCTATCAGATGAATCTGCTGGTGGGAATCGATCAGTTCGGCCGAACCTTTCAGACCGTGGCGGATGCAAAGGAAAACAGAGAGGTGGGGATCTTCTTTTTTCTCTGGATGGGGCAGCCTTTCGGCGCGGATATCTACAATACGAGAATTCTGCTTGAGCAGTACGGCATTTCAAAAGTACTGCTGGAGGAGGATGCGGTCTGTCCCGCGGGCCAACCGTATTATTGGGATGAACCGCTTTGGGGATATTATAACAGCGGAGATGAATGGGTAATCCGCAAGCAGATTGAGCTGCTGACCATGGCGGATATTGATTTTCTTGTATTTGATACGACAAATACGTTAACCTATTCTTCGGTTTATAAAAGAATTCTGCGGATTATCGAAGAATACCGCAATGAGGGATGGGATGCGCCGCAGGTCGTATTCTACACGCACAGCCGCTCCATACAAACAATCAATGCGCTGTATCAGGAGCTGTATTCACAAAATCTGTATCCCGAGGCATGGTATAGAGTAAACGGCAAGCCCATGATTATTGGATATGATTCTGTGTCAAAGGACATTGCGGAAGCGCAGACCAGGTCTGACTACGAATATCTTCCTGCTCCCCTCAGCGAGGAGGTGCGGAACTTCTTCCATATCAGGGAGGCCAGATGGCCCAACGATGAAGTGAATGACAATACGTTTCCTTATACAGAATGGCAGTATCCGCAGCCCATGAACGGGAATATGATGAGTGTCTCCGTGGCAACGCATCCGATGGTACCTTTCAGCTTTTCTTTGACACATGAGAATTGGTGCAACTGGGGACGCGGTTACAATGTAGAGACAGGAGAAAACGTTTCTGCGGATATTTTAACAGGGACCTTTTTTCAATCGCAGTGGGAGACTGTTTTTGATCAGGAGCCGGAGCTTGTTTTTGTCACCGGATGGAACGAGTGGATTGCGTTTAAATCTGCGTACGGAGGCGAATATATGCTCTGTGACAACGTGGATCTGGAATATTCCCGGGATATCGAGATGATGAAGGGCGGGTACAATGACGCATATTATATCCAGCTCATGCAGAACGTCAGAAAATATAAATATGATTCTTTTGACGGCTATTATACTGCGCCTGCCTCTAAAACGATTGAAATCGGGGGCGATATCGGGCAATGGGAGGATGTGGCCGCTGTTTACAGGGACGTCGGAAAGGCAAATGTAAAACGTGATTCCTACGGCAGTTCGAAGGTGATCCGTTATCAGGCAGACCCGAAACGAAACAATCTCCAGGAGGTTAAGGTGTCTTTTGATGATACCTATTTATATTTCATGGTGAAGTCTGATGCAGACCTTACAGAAGCTGCCGGTGAGAATTGGATGAATTTGCTGATCGGAACAGGGACGGTTGCTTCCAAAGGATGGGAAGGCTATGAATATGTAATCAATCGAAATCGAGACGGAAATACCGCGGTGATCGAGCGGCTGTCTGCGGATTACAGCGGCACTGCTTGCGCAGAGGCGGAGTTTGCAGTATCGGGCGCGGTATTTGAGATAAAAATACCGCGCAGCGCAGTGGGGCTTGCAGAGACGGACGCGTTTTATTTCAAAATCGCAGACGGTGTTGAGACGCCCTCTGATATCATGAGCTATTACACCAGCGGAAGCGCGCTGCCCATGGGAAGATTGAGCTATCAATATTATATAGGCAAGTAATTGATCTTGGAAAAGCCCGTCCGAAGGCCGGCTTTATATTAGATTGAAGGAGGATGTATATGATGAAAAAATGTATGGTATCATCGGCGGTGGTGG
>USLW01000086.1 GCA_900555605.1 uncultured Clostridium sp.
GTGATAAAATCCTTTCCGGCGGTATAGGCCTCCGGAATCTGAAAGGAATCATCCAGCCAGCAATAGATCGGGTTGCTGTCCGCAGTATACCACAACCGTTCCGTAACCTCAACTCCATCCACAAATACCCTGGCCGCCTGCCTTCCGTACTGCTGCCAGGAGGTCCGCTGCAGCACGGCGCCGGTGTTCTGAGGATCCAAGGCCATTTGAAACGAGACAGAAGCCGTATATTGATGAACCGTCCCGGTAAAAGCATTTTTCATATTGATCCCGTTTTCATAGGCTGATCGGAGCGTTCTGATTTCATAGCGCCCCTGCGTCTGCCCGTATTGATGCGCGGCAAGCGAGGCGTCATCCTCCAGCACAATCGTATCGGTAATGCGGGCCCGCGCTTCTCCGCGCAGCATATAGCAGAAAATCTGTCCGGAATGGCTTCCCATCCCTTCATTGGAACCGCCGTGTTCCAGTTCAAAGCAAAGCGATTCCTTAAAGAAATAGGAGTCCCCCAAGGTAAGCCGCACCTCGGACCAATAGGAATTGGAGTTCCATTGGCCGTGGTAGCCGGAAAAAGGATTAGACTGAGGCGGGGTAACAAACCCCCAGCCGTACGATGCCCAGCTTTCCGAACCGTCGCTTTCCATTTCCGGAGATTTTCTTCCGTCAAAAAATACCCGGACGTCGCCCTCACAGCCGGAGCCGATGCCGTAGCCGGAAAGCACGCCGTACACCATATGTCCTGTGCCCGCCATCTGTGCAATACGTGAATTTTCCCCGGCAATATTCGGTGTTTTCTCATAATAAGGGGAAGATACAAAATATCCGGCGGTCTCCCGGTCATAGCGGCAGACATCGGCGGGTGTAATCTGGATTTCGATTTCCGATACCGTCACAGTCTCGTCTCCCACCGTATAAAGCTCCATCCGCACAGATTGCCAGAAGGGCATGGGAAAATAATGATATCCTTTAAAATACTGCCCCGGCGCGATCTCGGTGCCCAGCATCAAAAGCGTATGATCGCAGGCCGTGTACCCGTATTCGTTTCCGAAAAAGGTTCCGATGGGTGCATCTACATCTGCATGTTCCGCGCCGTCCCAATAAAAGCGCAGGCGCAGCCGGCTGAGATTTTCAGGAGAGGCATTTCCCCCCTCCAATATCAATTTGACCGATGCAACGGAACCTTCTCCTGCATACGCTGCCACGACTGTCGGTTCCCCCGACCGCACCGCCACGGACTGCTTCTTCAGAATCTCATTTTTCTCTGCATATTTGGGATCAAACGTTAAATTTTCACTTTTGGCCAAGAGAATTTCACAATCTGTATGACTGGGCGCAAAGGTCTTCAGACCATCTGCCGTATCATATAATACGTAATCAATATGCCCCCATCCCCCTTCGCCTTTTGCCTTGTCACAGCCCTTCAGCTGTACGCTGCTGGTTACCTTGCAGTATGATGTAAACTCCATAGGTACAAAACTGCGCACCACCCAAATGGGACCGCGACCCCCGTCCTCGGGCCCCTCGTAAATACCCGAAAGCGGAGAAAGAAACGGTGCCTTTTTCCCGAATTCCGACTGACGGATCTCATACGTCGGCGTATCGCTCTGATCCAGATAAAAATAAAAGGTAGGTTCTTCGCTTGTCGGATAACGATGCTGCGTAAAATTATACAGGCAGCCCGGTCCGTATGCTTCAAATAATACCCATTCTCCATTCTGATCCTGGTACAGCTGCCAGTCCCAGTCCGCATTATCGCCGCTTTTTGAGATGCTCCCTTCATATCCCGCAGTCGCGGAAAGATCAATATACGGAAGGGCTGCCGGCTCCTGCAGCCGCGCTATGCAGCGCAGCGCCTGTGCCGGAGAGAAGCGCTGCGGCGTATAGGAAGCAGTTCTTTCGGCAGGCCGGTACGCCTCCGCCGGCTCTGCAGATTCGGGCACCAGCGCCTGGATCCGGGCGGCAGAAAGCGCGGTGCGGTCTAAACGTACATTTTCTAAATAACCTGTATACGCAAATCCGCCGTCCACAAGAGATCCCAATCTGAAATCCGATACCGAATCCTGTAATATGCCGTCTGTCCATCCGCCTGCATGCATAACGCCGTCCAGATAGGCATACCACATTTCACCGTTATAGGTAAACGCCACATGGTGCATTTTTCCGTCTGCCACAAAAATCCCGGTATCAATGGCGCTGTTTCCGTTGATATCCGGTGCGTAAAACGCTAATTTACCCTGGTTCAGCCATAATTCGTAATGTCCGGCCAGCTTCGGGCCTTTGGCGAACAGCACCTGTATGCCTGATGCAGAAGCGGTACGAAGAACTGCCGAAAGCGTAAAACTTTCACCTAAATTCACTGAAAAATTCTTCAGCGTTATGCCATCGGCTCCCGTTTGAAAGGTTCTGCCCTCCGGCAGCCCCTGATATAAAATGGTATCGTTTGACGCAGCCTGTACCTTTTGCGTCCTTTCCGAAGGCAGCATCCACAAACAGATCCCCAGTCCAAGCAGACCGCATAACCATATCATACGCTTCTTTCTTATGAATCCTCGCATAACCAAGCTCCTCTTATTTCCATGATTTTATCCGGTTCTTTATTTTATGTGTCTTTTCTGTTTCCTGACCGCTTTTCCGTTTCATATGCCCGATGCTGCGGAATGTTTATTTATACGAAAATAGCGTTTCAGAATAAATATGCATTGCCCGCAGCATATCACGCTAAGCATGCAGCCCACCGCAATACGCCCGTCCCCGGTATGTGTATTTGGAACTGTAGGTTGGGCAGCCGCAAGCAGCTCCTGAATCTGTGCTGTAGATAATGCAGTCCCGTAGATTTGTACCTTTGCCAGATAACCAATATATTTGTATTCCCCGTCAATCAGCGAACCCATTACAAAAGTCTCCGTTGTATCCTGGAGCGTGCCTGCAGTCTGCCCTGTTCCGGTCTCTTCGCCGTCCAGATAGGCATGCCATACAGAACCGTCATAAGTAAATGCCACATGGTGTTCCTGTCCGTCTGCAACAAAGGCCTCTGTATAAATGGCTGTTCCGCCGTTGATATCCGGTGCGTAGAAGGCCAATATGCCTTCATGCAGCCACAGTTCATAGTGCCCTGCCGTTTTCGGTCCCTTTGCGAACAGCACCTGTACTCCTGTATCTGAATTTGTCCGAACAACCGCGGAAAGCGTAAAATTTTGATTTAAATTTACTGCAAAATTTGTCTCCGTGACAGACGCTGTTTCCGCTGAAAATGTTTGCCCGTTCTCCAGTCCCTGGTACAGCAGGGAGGATTCTAAAGCTGCTGTTGGAAAACAGGTGCTAAATAAAAATAGAAACAGAAGCAAGCAAATTGCCCCTGCCGCCGGTATTGCCGGCCCTCGCTGTTTTTTTGACATACCACAAGGAACTCCTTTCATAATGACCACCCTTTCTTAAATATGGATACTTCATTATAAAAACGGCACAATGCGGAAACCATGCAAAAAAAAAGCGCAAACCTGGACAAAACGCGCAAAAAGCAAGGGCGGAGCGGCCTGCGTATCTACAGACCGCTCCGCCCCTGTTTCGGGAACTGAAAGTGAAAATAAAATCTTCCCGGCACCTGCCCTGCGCACAAATCTATGAATTGACTTAAATCCTTTTTATGATATACTAAACGGGAAAATTTTTGGGAGGGCTGTTAATGGAAAGAAACGAAGCACATATTCCTTTCGGAATTCGCGGCAAAAAGATATATGATCAATCGGAACCGGATGGCAGAGACCGCCGTTTTCTGACGCCCCAGCGGATCGTATGGAAAAGCGAAGGACCTCAATGCAGCGTGACCGGCGAGTCTTGTCTGCTTGTACCGCACGAAAAGCAAATTCATTTTAATATAAAAGATAAATGCGTACTGTCTTCAAGAGAAGAGAACGCCGGTCTGCTGCTGGATTTCGGCACCGAATTTCACGGTTATATCAAATTATTTATTCATTCCGTCACTCCCGCCTCAGTAAGACTTCGGATCCGCTTCGGGGAATCTGTAATGGAAGCCATGTCTGAGCTCGGCGGTACGAAAAATGCAACCAATGATCATATCAACCGGGATCAGATTATCACCGCAGGCTTTCTGAGTATGCCGGAAATCGGGCCCAGCGGCTTTCGTTTCGCCAGGATCGACCTGATCGATCCCGATACGACGGTGGAGCTGATGGCGGTACAGGGTATTTTTGTTTACAGGGATCTTGCATATAAGGGATCCTTCCGCTGTGATGACGAGCGGCTCAACACGATATGGAATACCGGTGCGTATACGGTGCATCTGAATATGCAGGAATACATATGGGACGGAATCAAACGGGACAGATTGGTTTGGATCGGAGATATGCATC
The DNA here is from genome assembly GCA_900555605.1 of uncultured Clostridium sp. Taxonomy (GTDB): domain Bacteria; phylum Bacillota; class Clostridia; order UBA1212; family UBA1255; genus UMGS1851. The sequence goes on from USLW01000086.1 coordinate 4,368, forward strand.
CGGAGGTTTCAACGATACAGGCCGTATTCGGCTATGACCGCAGTGTAGAAAAAAGTCTGGATCTGGCACGGGATGAATCGCCGCTGCCGGCTATGATGTGCGGAATTTCTTCTTATTCCCTCTGGTGGATCCTGCTCCAGCACAGCTGGTATATGCAGAATGGTTCCCTGCAGTATCTGCAGGAGCAAAAGGAATACCTGTGTACGCTGCTTGCATTTCTTTCTCAGCAGATCGATGAATCCGGAAGCGAAACATTGCCTGCCAACAGGTTCTTGGATTGGCCGTCCAATGATAACCCGGAGGCAATTCATGCAGGACTGCAGGCAATTCTGTGTATGGCGATGAAGTCCGGCGCATTTCTGTGCAGAGAGCTAAATGTACCGCAGACTGCTGCTCTTTGTGAAAAAGCAGTGCAGAAGCTTATGAGGCATATACCGGATCCGAATCAGAACAAGCAGGCTGCCGCCCTGCTGGCTTTGTCAGGCATTGCCGATCCCGGAGAAATGAACGATACGGTTATGAAAATAGACGGCGCCCGGAGAATTTCCACATTTATGGGATATTATGTGCTCCAGGCAAGAGCCTTGGCAGGCGATATCCAGGGCGCGTTGGATACGATCCGGGAATATTGGGGCGCAATGCTTGACCGCGGCGCCACCACCTTCTGGGAGGATTTTAATTTAGACTGGCTGGACGGCGCGGGCCGTATTGATGAATTGGTTCCGGAGGGTATGAAGGATCTGCACGGCGACTACGGCGCTTATTGCTATATCGGATTCCGGCACAGCCTCTGCCACGGATGGGCTTCCGGTCCCACCGCGTTTTTATCTCAGTATGTTTTAGGCGTCAAACCTACGGCACCCGGCTGCAGGAAAGTAAAGATCAAGCCTGCCTTAGGTAATTTAAATTGGGCGGAGGGAACGTACCCGACACCTTACGGGTTAATTAAAATCCGCCATTCCAAGACCTCGGACGGGAAGATTGTTTCCAGCATTGACGCGCCTGAAGAGGTCGAGATCGAAATGGAATAACAGTACGTACGCTTGAAGCACCATATTTTGATTTCTATATTGCAGGCCATCTGTCGCATACGCGCTCTGGCCTGCATATTTTATTTGCAGACCGCTGAAATACGTGTATTCTACGTATATTTGCACAACTGTCTTCAGTATGTTATAATGCGTTGAACGCAGCTCTGAGGCAGCATTTTAGAAACAGATATCCGCAGTCGTATGAAATCTGCAGAAGGATGCCCCATGAAATCGTTTTTTAAAAAAACAAATTATTTGCTGAAAAGAACGCTTTATGTGATTCTGCTGTGCTGTATGGTCCTGTTAGCTGCCGTTTCTGTTATCCTCTTATTATCCAGAGGGCAGACGACGGAAACCGTCGGGACAGTTTACACGCCCCCCGCCGCAGGTTCGGAAACCGCGGGGGCTTTTACCACTGCGCCTGTGCAGACGCCGCCTCTTACTGCGGGGACTCCGTTTCCGCAGCAAACGGAAGGAATACAGACGTCGGGCCCTTCAAAAACGCCGCCCACTGCTGCGCCCGAAGAAACGCAAATCGCGCCCACTGCCGTGCCTGCCTCTCCCACTGTTCCGCCCCAAAACAGCGAAAACTTTGATTACAGTGTGCTGAACGGAAAGGATACCACGCGAAATTATTTATATCTATCCCCGGACTCGGGCTTTGCGGTTCCTGCCCAGGCTGCTGCGTGGATGGAGCAGTACCGTTTTATCGCAAAAGGCAATCCAACGGAAAAAACGGTATATCTCACGTTTAATATTGATGTGGAATATGGTTTTACTTTATACCTGTTGGATCAGCTGAAAGCGGAAGGCATAAAAGCCACCTTTTTTGCCTCCGGGGATTATATCGCAGATCCGGACAATGCTGAAATCATCAAGCGGATCATTTCCGAAGGCCACCTGCTTGCCAGTCACGGCAATCGCCATGCACTCTATACAAGCTTAGAGCCGCAGCAAGTCGTACAATATATTTCACAGGTGGAAAAACGATACGAGAAAGCATTCGGCCAGCGCCGTGCCATTTCCTATTACAGGCCTCCCTACGGCTATTACAGCGAACGGGACCTATGTATTGCAACTGAGCTGGGGGTTACCACAGTCCTTTTCAGCTACGCATACCAGGACTATACGGATAAGCTCCACGGTCACGATTACGTCGTAGGCGAGCTGATCTCCAATCTGCATAACGGCGCAATCTATCAGCTCCATACAAAAACGGGAGAAAACGCCGAGGCACTGCCGGATTTTGTCCGCCAGGCAGCTGCGCTCGGGTATCGGTTCGGCCGCGTGGATGAGATCCGGTAAAAAGATATGCTCCGTACAGTTGCAATCACGCGTCCTCTATGGTATAACATCTGAGCGCGTTTTGCGTATATTACAAAATACGCCGCACATACCGGAAGTCCCAGCATATGCGGCGCACACAGATCGGAATCCATAGACATGATAAAGCTTGTAAGAGAAAAATCCTTTTATACCAGCATTGCTGCCATTGCGTTGCCCATCGCCCTGCAGAATCTGATTACATTTTCCGTCAATCTGGCAGATACCATCATGCTGGGCCGGGCAGATAAGACGGAGGTATTGCTTTCTGCCTCCTCGCTGGCAAATCAGCCCTTTTTTATTTTATCTCTCGTCTGCTTCGGCCTGGCCGGGGCTGCCACCGTGCTCAGCGCGCAATATTGGGGAAAGCGCGATGTAAAAACAATCCGGACAATCTTCTCCATGATTCTGAAAGCTGCCTTTTTTGCATCGCTCATATTCGGACTTACGGTGCTTCTGGTCCCGGAGCAGGTGATGAAGCTGTATACCACGGATCCGGCTAAAATAGCCGCGGGCTGTGAATATCTGCGGATTATCGGTTTTTCATATATCCTTTTCGCGCTCAGCAATACCATGATCTGTCTACTGCGCTGTTTAGAAATCGTAAAGATTTCCGTGGTGGTCAACGTTCTTTCTCTGCTGACAAATATATTTCTGAACTGGGTTCTGATCTTCGGCCATCTCGGCGCGCCGGCCATGGGAATCCGGGGCGCGGCCATTGCAACGCTCTGCGCCCGGCTGGTTGAGTTCATTGTAACCTTTATTTATGTATTTCTGATTGATAAACGGCTCTCCTTCCGTCCCCGCCATATTTTAAAATTCGATAGGCTTCTGGCAAAAGATCTGGTTCGATACGGAACCCCCGTATTCATTAATGAGGTCATCTGGTCCCTCGGCATTACGCTTCAGGCAGCGCTGCTGGGACATATCACCTACTCTGCCGGCGACCCGGTAGCAGCAAACTCCATCGCTTCTATGGTGCAGCAGCTGGCTACGATCGTGATATTCGGCATTGCCAATGCAGCTGCGGTGGTGGTAGGCAAAAACAAGGTCTAAGGCATCATCAGCTCCAAACCCATTCATCTGATCGACCGGGACCATCGGGATGACCCCATCAAAGCGGCGG
>USLW01000087.1 GCA_900555605.1 uncultured Clostridium sp.
GGTTCCCGGCAGAACGGGTGTTCAAAGCCGATGATGAGATCTGGCCGATTGTACGAACGACCGGATCTCGGGGGGCCCGGAACCGCATTGAACGCATTGTCAGGAAAAGCAGCAAGCGGCTTGTTGTCGCCTTGCGTGAGCCGCTCGATAAAACATTCAGGGAAGACGATTTTATCGAAAACGCCTCGTGGTATGCCAACGTATCGATTCACGATTGCTACTTCGGGCGAGCCAACCGCGCCCGCGGCATCTTGCTCACCACTCCCGGAAAGGTTGTCGTACATAACAACCGCTTCATGACGGCCGGAACGGCAATTCTCATCGAAGGAGATACCGACTACTGGTTCGAATCGGGCGCCGTGTGCGACATGGATATCCATGACAACCTTTTCGAGAACTGCGGCACTTCGGCTTCGAACAACGGCGGATCCGGCTGGGGCGAAGCCCTCATCAGCATCACTCCCTCTTTCCGTCCGGCAGACGAAAGCAGCCCGGTCTATCATCGCAATATCCGGATCCGCAACAACCGCATTCTCACTTATGACCGTCCGCTGCTCCACGCCCGATCGGTTGAGGGACTGCAGTTCGTGGCAAACTGTGTCGAACAAACATACGATTTCCCCGCCACAGCCGCACAACGCCAATCATTCTGCCTTGAGGGGTGTCGAAATGTGCGCATCGCCGAGAACCGGTTTATCGGCTACGGCAAACCCGATTTCGAACTGATCCATATGAACCCAAATAATATCTGTCATGAAAAAGCGAAATAAGAAAATCATTGCTGCACTGAGCGCAATCTTCGGGCTGCTTGTCATCGGGGCATTGTGCTGGAGTTTCGTACTCTGTTACAGGACACTCCATCCGCCCCGCCTGACCGATCTCAGCTGGCTCACCCGGCAATATCCTCATACCATGCAAAACGGCCCATGTCACGCAGCCACACATGTCTGATCAGACGATCTCTGCAGTATTCGGAATATGCTTTCAGCTTAAAGGCTTCCTCCTGTTTTCCAAGCAGCCCCTTAAGGTAAGACAAAATCTCCAGCATACGGACGCCCTCGCTTCCGGTTGCCGCGCCCTTGCCGGGGGTACTTTCAAAATCCTCCTGATTGCCGATCTGAGTTCCCCATGCGATGACGCCTTCTCCTATGGGATCATATTCCCGAAATGTCTGCGCAAGCGCGCGATCCAAATACGGCTCTGCTTCCCGTACAAAATCCAGATCTCCCGTCATTTTCACATAATGCTCTATTTCTCGGAAAAAGAACTGATTATTTCCTCCCCAATCCCGCCGGCCTTTTCCGGTGGTACACATATCCGGAATCGCACCGCTTTCGAAAATATTTTTCATCTGTGAACGCAGACATTCCCGAACACGGTCAAAGTTACCGGCCCACTCCTCGGCAGCTGTATGCTCCATATGCCACATCGTCGGCCAATGCTGAATACTTTCAATCCATCCATACGGGCGGAGCCAGGCATATTCCACGTTTAAGTAGGCGTGCATAAATGCTTCATTCAGTTCCGCACACGGGGTATCAAGCTGCCATTGCTCTAATTTCTCCTTGTAATATGCAGTGATTTTCCGGTATTCCTCATCCGGATTTAAGGAAGCCAGCGCAGCCGCTCTATCCTTTTCCAAGGAAAAACCCACCACTGCATACGCCTCATTTTGTTGGCAGTACGCCGTAATATAGCTGCCCCGCCGTTCCTCTGAGCCATCCTCCAATTCCCGTACCTCAAACTGAAAGGAGCCCTTTACTGCCGTAACCAGCGGCCGCTCCGCTCTTGTAATATAAACGGTATCCGTCTCAATAAATGCCTCTCCCTGCTCACAGTCAATTTGATCTCCCTGCAGATTCACATTGGGCGAAAAATGCATGAAAGCTATGTTTCCGCTGCCGAATTTCAGCCATATTCCCGTATCTCCATCACATTTTATCTTCAGCAGCGCGGCACCCTCCCATGCCATGGTGTCCCGTCCGGCCATTAAAGGATACAGCTCCGTGGTGATACAGGTTCCATCCTCTGTATACGCAATACTGCGCAGTCCGCCCACAATATTATCAGCAGTTGTTCTGTCATCGCATTCCGTATAGGTTAGCCACATCGGCGTTTCCCGGCCGATCCCCACCACAAATTTTGAAAGCAGCAGCTGCTCCGCTCCCCGATGGCATGTATGGTCATATGTCATGACCGCTGAATTGGGATAAGCCTGCCGCATAAAGACCACGCACTGCTGAAAGGCGCATGCACGTTCATCCAGCAGCTCCAATGTCGGTATCGGTTCCGATTGATTTTTTCGAATCATCACATACACATCCTTCGTTTGATCGTATGCTTATTTTAAGGAATCATACGCTGATAGGAAATAGTAAACAACAGAAATTTGATGGACAAAACCGTCCAGGATATAGGCAAAGCCGATTGCCGCCGGCAGGTTCAAATGTGAGGAATATGAAACTTTTGCCAGATTATTTCTTGATTTTTCCAGTTTTCTTTGGTATGATATGGAAGACTGATATTGCAAACAAATGATCCGCAATACGGCAGCCGCAGGCGGATCTGATATCTAAGCAACTGAAAAGCACTTTATTTTTTAGTTTATTTTATGCGGTCTGCTCTGATAAGGAGTTATAGATATGGGAAAAAAATATCTGAAGAAAAATGTCTACGATGCTTTCCAGGAACGGCTGAAATATATCTTTAAGGAATTTGACCACATTTATGTCTCCTTTTCCGGAGGAAAGGACAGCGGGCTTCTGCTGAACATGACCCTCGATTTCATAAAAAAAAATTATCCCGGACGAAAAATAGGATTATTTCATCAGGACTTTGAAGCGCAGTATTCCTACACGACACAATATGTCACAAAAATGTTTGAAGAAAATCTCGATGTCATCGAACCGTTCTGGGTATGTCTCCCTATGGCTTCTAAAACGCCGCTTTCCAACTATGAATTATACTGGTATCCGTGGGATGATGAAAAAAAAGAGATTTGGGTAAGAGACATGCCTACAATGCCCTATGTCATCCATCTGCGGAAAAATCCGCTCACCTTTTATAAGTATAAAATGCCTCAGGAAGACCTGTTTAAGCAGTTCGGCCGCTGGTATCGCTCATATAAGGGAAAAGGAAAAGCCATCGGTCTGCTCGGGGTCAGGGCAGACGAGTCTCTTCTCCGCTATTCCTCCATCATTAATAAAAAGAATCGCTATAAAGATAAATCCTGGATCACACAGACATTTAAAGATGTATATTCTGCTTCTCCTCTCTATGATTGGACAGCCGAAGACGTGTGGATCGCCAATGCAAAATTCAGCTATCCATATAATGAATTATACGATTTATTCTATAAAGCGGGACTTACAATCAATCAAATGCGCGTTGCCTCGCCTTTCAACGAATGGGCTATGCAGGCTTTGAATATCTATCGTGTTATCGAACCGGTAACCTGGACAAAATTGGTAGGACGCGTGCAGGGTGCAAATTTTGCCTCGATATACGGCAGCACCAAAGCCATGGGATACCGGAGTATTCTGCTGCCGGAAGGCCATACATGGAAATCCTATACGGAATTTCTGCTTGATACGCTGCCGGAGCATACGCGGAATGTCTATCTGGAAAAATTCCGTATCTCCGCGGAATTCTGGGAGAAGACAGGCGGCGGACTTCCGGACAATGTGATTGAAGAAATTGAGGCTTGCGGCTATCAAATAGAGCGGAACGGTACTTCTGCTTATACCAAGGACAAAAAGCAGCGGATTATTTTTAAGCAGGAAATCCCGGACCATACGGATGATGTAAAATCTACAATCCACATTCCGTCTTGGAAAAGAATGTGTTACTGTATTTTAAAAAACGACCATCTCTGCCGTTTTATGGGCTTTGGCCCAACCAAGCAGCAGCGAGAACAGATCAAGCTGATTAAGGAAAAATATCAGAAATTGCTGGAGGAATCGGATACAAATGAATCGGAATAAAATAAATACACTGCTTAAGGAATTAGTGAACGAGATCGCAGGATGTCCGGATACCGCGGAGCAGACGGAAATATTGAATGAAGTCAAACAGGCGCTCCATAGCATCTCTCCATTTCGTGAAGAACCGGTAGATTGCGTACTGTGGGTCAAAAAAGAAGAGGTTCACGCAAACACCTGGAATCCGAACCATGTCGCACCGCCGGAAATGGAGCTATTGTACACATCCATCAAATGTGACGGTTATACGCAGCCTGTTGTAACCGGACGTCAGGAAGAAAACGGGTTTGAAATTGTAGACGGGTTTCACCGCTTTATGGTTTTGGGAAAGCATTCGGATATTTATAAAAGGACGCACGGCTACCTGCCCATTACAAAGCTGGACAAAGAAAAAAGCGACCGCATCGCCTCTACCATCCGTCATAACCGCGCCCGCGGTACCCATGAAGTAGAATTAATGAGCAATATTGTAAAAGAGCTGCATGATTTAGGACGTTCTGATGCCTGGATTTCCAAACATCTCGGAATGGATTTAGATGAGATCCTGCGGCTGAAGCAAATTACCGGCTTGGCGGCCTTATTCAGGAACAGAGAATTCGGCAGCGCTTGGGAGGATACCGACTGAGGCAGCCTCTGAAGCAGAAAAATCTGCCGAAAAACAAAAACCGCCGCAAACCGGACACCCGGTTTACAACGGAATATTGCCTCAATCCGGCAGTTCATGCTTATTGTGCGGAAGCAGCCTGATATGCCTTAACAAGTCTTGACTTTTTGCGTGCGGCGGTATTCTTGTGAATCAGCCCCTTCGCAGCCGCTTTATCAATCTTAATGCACGCGGCATTTACCTTCTCAGCAGCATTGGCTTCGTTGCTCACAACCGCAGTTCTCGCCTTTTTGATAGATGTTCTGAGCGCAGACTTTGCAGCCGCATTTCTCATTGTCTTCTTCTCTGTAATGAGAACTCTTTTCTTCGCTGATTTAATATTCGGCAATTCATTCACCTCCCACAAGCATTTACCGTGTAGTACAAACACACACGCATGATAGTTTAGCACATCGTTCCGGGGATTGCAATACACACTAAAAAAAATCCTGCATATTTTTCAATGTTCGGAAACACAGGCTGCCCGGTATACGGCGCCGTTAAAAAATAATTGCCAAAAAACGTGCCGGTTTACCGTCCAGCGCCCGCATCCCGTGGGGCGTCAACGAATTAAAGTACAGCGAATCTCCCGGTTCCATAACCACCTCTTGTCCATTGATCACAATCAAAAGACGTCCCTCCACACAATAGTTGAACTCCTGGCCCTCATGAGAATTCAGGTGGATTGGTTCGCCGTCTTTGCTTTCAACCGTCACCATGAAAGGCTCCGCCTTTTTATTTGCAAAGTTATAAGCCAGATGCTGATATTTATAATGTTCTCTTCTTTCAACCGCAATTCCTCTGCCGCTTTTGACAAAACTAAAAGTGCGCAGCATCGGCATGCCTCCTGAGAGAATATCGGAGAGCTCCACATGGAACAGCTTGGCAAACTCAAACAAAAAGCCCATGGGGATATCTGCTGTGCCGCCTTCATACTGAAGGTACAAATCCTGGTCAATTCCCAATTTCTCCGCAACGCTTTCCGCGCTCATCTCCGCAATTTCGCGCAAATCCTTCATCCTTGCAGCAATCTCCGCAATTTCTTTGTTCATACAGAACCCCTCCAATCTCACGCCCGGCGTAAAATTATTTTAACGACTTTCATAGTGTATTACATTTCAGCCAAAATAGCAATGCTCCTACCTACATCGCGATTACACGCGAATCCGCAGGATAAAATCCTTTTTGCAGCGCGGACACGTACCCTTATGCGTACCGACCCTTTTCGGCAGCCGGAGCACCGCCTTGCAATAGGGACATTTCCGGTACCGGTGTGTTCGGATCTCCTTCAGACGCCGAAAACATAATCGCACCTTTTGTTTGATGGTACTCCATATTCGTTTAAACCATTCGTTCTCCCGGCGGCGCTTTTCCAGGTTGCGCGAAAAAACGCGGAAAAAGGAATACAGGAACAAAGCGAGTATGATGATCTGAAGCACATAGGAACGTACGAATGCATTTACGATCACAAGAACAAAATACACGGCGAACAAAAAGTAAAATAATGGATCAATCCCATATCTGCCATAAAAAAGCTTTGATAACAGATTTCTCAAAAACATAAGCCAGCTCCTGTTCTCTGCCACATGAAAAATAACTGCCGCTGATCCGCAGGATCCGGCTATACTGTCATATAGTATACCAGCATTTTCATACTTTGATATGATAAAAATAAAATTTTTGAACAACCGCGGATTTTCCGCCGTTCAAAACCGCAAAAGCTGCCGCGGCGGGAGATTTGACATCCCATTTGCGTCGGTGTAAAATTAATGTTTGATAATTCATTACATTTCCGAATGAAAAGGAGGTCATTGGTATGGAAACGAAAAACGGCTCCGTATCTATTAATGCGGAAAATATTTTTCCGATCATCAAAAAGTGGCTATATTCAGAAAAAGATATCTTTATCAGAGAGATCGTCTCCAACGCCAGCGATGCAATCAACAAACTAAAAAAGCTGTCTGCAGTGGGAGAGGCAGACCTTCCGGAGGAAAATCAGTGGCGCATTGACGTGATCCTGGATAAAGAGGCCGGTACCATTACGGTAGCAGATAATGGCATCGGGATGACAGAAGAAGAAGTCATCAAGTACATCAATCAAATTGCCTTTTCCGGCGCAAAAGATTTTATTGAAAAATATGAAGGCAAAACAGATGATGCACAGATTATCGGTCATTTCGGGCTTGGATTTTACTCTGCCTTTATGGTGTCCGATAAAGTTGAGATCGACACGTGCTCATACCTCCCCGGCGCAGAATCCGTACACTGGGAGAGCAATACCGGCATGGATTATGAGATCACGCCTTCCGAGCGCAGCAGCAGAGGAACCTATATAACGATGCATATTGCCGAAGACAGCAAGGAATATCTGGAAGAATTCAAGCTGCGTGATACTTTGTCGAAATATTTCTCCTTTTTGCCTATAGCACTGTATTTCACCAATGCACAGAACACCGAAGATGAGGCGGAGGATGCAAAATGCACTGATCCCGAATGCAAATGCGAACACCACGGAGAAGAGGATCATGTTTGTACATGCGAACAGAAGGAGAAACCGGCAGAGCTTCCGATCAATGATACGGCGCCTTTGTGGCAGAAAGCCCCCAAGGACTGTACGGACGAAGAATATAAGGAATTCTATCATAAAGTATTTCATGACTTTCATGATCCGCTGTTCTGGATTCATCTCAATATTGACTATCCGTTTAATTTAAAGGGAATTTTATATTTTCCGAAGCTGAAGAACGAATATGAGCCCATCGAAGGCACTATTAAAGTATATTACAATCAGGTATTTGTCGCAGACAACGTCAAAGAAATTCTGCCGGAATTTCTTATGCTGCTGAAGGGGACCATCGACTGCCCGGATCTTCCGCTGAACGTATCCAGAAGTTTTCTGCAGAACGATGGATATGTCAGTAAAATTTCCTCGCATATTACAAAAAAAGTCGCGGACAAGCTGAACGGTCTGTTCCGTACGGAGCGTGAGCATTACTGCAATTATTGGGACGATATTAATCCTTTCGTGAAATTCGGCTGTTTAAAGGATGAAAAATTCTACGATAAAGTGAAGGATGCCATTCTTTTTAAAACCACGGAGGATTCTTATCTGACGCTAAACGAGTATACAGACGGCAATAAGAAACAGGACGAAGCTGCCGCAGATTCCGCAGAGGAAAAGGAGCAGC
>USLW01000088.1 GCA_900555605.1 uncultured Clostridium sp.
TGCGGCAAAGGCGTATACGGTTGATGCATTGATCCGTGAGATTCTGAAGGACAGCGCATTTTACGGGGAGCGGGGCGGACTCACGATTTCCGGCGGAGAGCCGTTATTTCACCCTGCAGCCTGCATTGCACTTCTGAAAGCGGCTAAGGCAGCGGGACTGCACACCGTGGTGGATACCTGCGGATACTTTGACGGCAGCTATGCGGAGGAGCTGGCGTTATATACGGATCTGCTTTTATGGGATTATAAAGACAGCGACCCGGAGAGACATCTGCACAATACCGGCGTATCGCCGGAGCCGATCTGGGAGAACCTTTTGAAAATGGATAGTCTCCGGGTGCCTGTCGTTCTGCGGTGCATCCTGGTTAATCAGGTTAACTGCGAGACCGGCCATTATCAAAAGATATCGGAAATGTACAGATGCTTGAAGCACTGCGCGTATGTGGAACTGATGGGATACCATGCCTTCGGCGGAGGAAAATCCGTATTGATAGGCCGCGCTGACAGCGGAAAACGGGAATGGATTCCGTCCAAAGAACAGATGCACGCGGCGGCGGCATACCTGCGGCAGGCCGGGGTGCCTGTGGCTGTGCATGTCTGACCTGCCGGCAGTCTGTGTTTTCAGACGCACACCTGCCGTCAATATCAAATCCGCACTTGAATTTACCGCCCGGATCTTGTAAAATGTACTCTTCAAGTTAAATTTGAATATAAGTGAGGCGGCAGTATGAATTTACCAGACAGTCAAGTAATTTCACAATTTCTCTTTTCCGGAACGCATATTGGGACAGAACCCCTTTTGGCCGGACATATTAATCGAACGTATGTTCTGACATATCGATTAGATGGCGGCGGGCAGCGAAGATATCTGCTGCAGCGGGTAAACACGGATATTTTCCGCAGTCCCGTAAAATTAATAGAGAATATCGACGGCGTGACAAGACATATCCGGAGGCGCATGACGCAGGAAGGCTGCAAAAATGTTGAAAGCGGAACGCTGACGCTGATTGGCACGAAGGCCGGGGCGTTATATTATATAGATCAAGAGGGCGGTTTCTGGCGCGCATACGATTATATTGAGAATAGCATCGCCTATCAGAGAGCGGAGCGGCCGATTCTGTTCTACAATGCCGGCGTTGCTTTGGGCCGGTTTCAGAAATATCTATCGGATTATCCGGCGGAGACGCTTTATGATACCATTCCGAATTTTCATAATACGCCGGTGCGCTTCCGTGATTTTGCCGAAGCCGTGAAAGCAGACAGGGCAGGTCGGGCGGACAGTGTACGGGAGGAGATTGCGTTTGTCCTGTCAAGGGAAGCGATTTGCGGCAGGATTCTTTCTAAAATGGAGGCAGGTCTGATCCCGGTGCGTGTCACGCATAATGACACAAAGCTCAACAATGTTCTGCTGGATGATAAAACGGATGAGGTTTTGTGCTTTGTGGATTTAGATACGGTTATGCCGGGCTCTGCGCTGTACGATTTCGGAGACAGCATCCGCTTCGGCGCCAGCTCCGCGGATGAGGACGAACAGGATCTGCGTAAGGTTTACATGGATATTGACTTATTCCGGACCTATACGGAAGGATATTTGAGCCAGGTTGCGCGGGTCCTGACGGAAGCAGAATTAGAGGAGCTGGCATTTTCCGCGATTCTGTTGACCTATGAGTGCGGCATGCGCTTTTTAATGGATCATATGAACGGGGATACTTATTTTCAGATCCACCGCCCGGGACACAATTTAGACAGGGCGCGGACGCAGTTCAAGCTGGTGGCCGATATGGAGGGAAAATTGGGTGAAATGCAGCAGATCGTGAAGGACTGTGCGGCGCGGCTCAGGTGAGATTGCACAGTAAGGCAGAAATCCGCGCCGCCGTACCGCGGGCTGCGTATTGCGGCCTGCGGGCTGCGGCAGGAAGCGCGGATTAATCCCATTTGAATAAAATGATGCCGCCTACGGCAAGTGCCAGCCCGATCAGCTTTTTGATCTCAAAAGCGGCTTTTTCCACTCCGAATATACCGAAGAGTTCAATCAGATAGGCGACCAGAAGCTGCGCGACCACGATAATCATAACCGCCTTAGCAGGGCCCAGGGATCCCATGCTGCGGATAACCGTATAGGTGATGGCAGCGCCGAACAGGCCTCCTAACAGCATGTATTTGTGATCAACATGCATCAGCGCCCCGAAGCTTCCCTGGCGGCCGGTGAACCGCCATGCCGCCATGCAGACAAGGAACGCCGTAATCTGGACGAATGCATTAGATACCCAGATGCCGGTCTCTTTTGTGAGGCCGGCATTCAAAACGCCCTGAATACTCATCAGGGCGCCGGAGATAATCGCGATTATGATTCCAAACATAATAAGCCCCATTTCGGTAGCGGCGCGGGCTGCGGCCGCGCCGGATCGGTTGGCGTTATTATGTGCAGGACTCCGGTAAAATATGTGGAAATTTCATGCGAATTTCAGCAAGTACCCGATCTCCGATGGCCTTCTCGCTGTACATAACGCCATTTTCATCTGCGCAGGCCAGCAGCCGGACATTCGGAAAATAATCGGCGCAGGAGAGATACCGTCTGCGTACCTGCTCTAAGAATCGATTGTCCCGCTCATACACGTCTGCATCCTCGCCGATATAATCACGATGTCCTTTTTTGGCAACATTGGCCCGGGAGGTTGCGACAGGGACGTCAAAAATAAAAAAAAGATCAGGCACCGGAATTTTAAGAATTTCGTACTCCAGCTTGTATATCCAAGGGATGAGCTGCTGTGCGGCTTCTTCGGAGCAGCGGGTTGCCTGATACGCGGCATTTGCCATGGTCGAACGATTCAGCAGCACGACCTGCCGCTTGCCGGGCTGATGCTGCTGGAACGCTGCCCAGCGGTCCATGGCATACCAAAGGCACATGGAATAGACATCCACGTTTGCAGCTGTCCGGTCGAACCTGCCGGAAAGCATTTTCCCGATCTCTTCCCCGAAAAATGAGTCGTAGCACGGAAAATCCATGACCCCTACATCGACTCCGGCTGCTTCCAAACAGGCTTTGAGCCTCTTAAATTGGACGCTCTTTCCGCTGCCGTCGATTCCCTCGAACGCGATCATAATTGATTGTGGCTGCTGCTCCAAGATTCTGCCTCCTGCTCCAAGATTCTGCCTCTTACTGTAATATGAATCAATCAGTGCTTTTACTTTTGGTATTATATTTCAGCCGCAGGTTTTGGTCAAGAGGGCGGCGGAATCACGCGACTTTTATCCGCAGGGTGCCTCCTGTTTACAGTTTGTTTGATTTTTATGCAGGAATCTATTAAAATGCGTGCGGTAAACTAAATCTTCGGCTGATTTATGACTTTTCTGGAAAAGAGGATACCGTATGCTGCAATTGAAGGAAATTACAAAAAAATATACGGCGGGAGACACTACTGTGGAAGCGCTCAAGGGCGTGGATATCGCCTTCCGAAAGAGTGAATTTGTTTCTATTTTAGGTCCCTCCGGCTGCGGCAAAACTACGCTTCTGAACATTGTGGGCGGGCTGGACCGCTACACCAGCGGAGACCTGGTGATCAACGATGTTTCTACAAAGCATTTTACGGATAAAGACTGGGATTCCTACCGCAACCACACCATTGGATTCGTTTTTCAGAACTATAATCTGATTCCGCATCAATCGGTGCTGGGCAACGTGGAGCTGGCGCTGACGCTGTCGGGGGTTTCAAAAGCAGAGCGCAGGAAACGCGCGGAAGAGGCTTTAACCCGTGTGGGGCTGGGAGATCAGATCCGAAAAAAGCCCAACCAGCTGTCCGGCGGCCAGATGCAGCGCGTGGCCATTGCCAGGGCTTTGGTCAATAATCCGGACATTATTTTGGCGGATGAACCTACGGGTGCGCTGGATACGGAAACCAGCGTTCAGGTAATGGACATTTTACAGGAGATTGCTGCGGACAGACTGGTCATCATGGTTACGCATAATCCGGAGCTGGCCCAGAAGTACTCCACCAGAATCATTCGGCTGCTGGACGGAGCGGTGATCGACGATTCGAATCCGTACGAAGGCGAAGCCGGCGGCGCCGCGGCAGCACCAATGAATGCAGAAGAAGCGCGGACAGCCGGAAAACAGAAAAGGGCTGTATCCAGAAAGACTTCGATGTCCTTTTTTACCGCACTTTCCCTGAGCCTTAAAAATCTGGCCACCAAAAAGGCACGGACCATACTGACCTCATTTGCCGGAAGCATCGGCATTATCGGCATTGCGCTGGTATTGGCGCTTGCCAACGGCTTCCAGACCTATATCGATAAAATGCAGGCGGATACGCTTTCTGCTTACCCGCTGATCATCAGCGAGAAGACGGTTGATTTCAGCGCCTTGGCCGCGGCGAACAAAGCGCCGTCTTTAGAAGCCTATCCGGACGGAGAAACCATCTATATCAACAAAATATACGATATGATGGATAATCTGCGCATTACCAACGTGCTTTCGGATGCCTACATAGAGGAGGCAATCAAAACCATTGACCCCGCCCTCTATAATGAAATTACATACGTGAAAAACGTCTCGCTGAATGTCTATAAGAATATGGAGGTGGGCGGCCAGACCATTCATCAGAAGATTGATACCAAAAATACCTGGTCTCAGCTGATGGAAAATGAAGCGTTTCTTCTGACGCAGTACGATATTCTCGGCGTGAACGGACGCCTTCCGCAAAATAAGAATGAAATCGTGGTAGTAGTGGATAAATATAACCAGCTTACGGATATTACGCTGATGAGCCTCGGCCTTTATAACAATCAGGAGGCATTGGAAACGCTTACCTTTGACGATATCATCGGTTTGGAATACAAGCTGATTCTCAACGATGCCCTTTATACCTTCCGTGAAAACAGGTGGGAAACCAATTTTGTGACGGATGAAATTTATAACGGCGGCGAGACGCTTACAGTGGTAGGCATTCTGCGGCCGAAGCCGGAAACCTCCATGGGCTCTATCAGCGGAAGTATTGCTTATTCTGCTGAGCTTACGGATTTTGTACTGGAAAATTCAATGGCGTCGGCAATTGCCCGGTGGCAGACAGAGAATCCGACAATCGATGCGAACACCGGAATTCCGTTTACGAATGGTGCCATGCAGACGGTTGAGGAGCAGTATGAAACAAAACTGAAGGAATTCAACGCTTATGACCGGACCACCTCCATTCAGATTTATCCCGTTGATTTTGCAACAAAAGGCGAAATCAAAAAGCATCTGGACGATTATAACGCCAAGCGGACCGAGGCAAAGGATAAAGTATATTATACGGATGTCATGGAATTGATGGTCAGCAGCATCAACACCGTCGTGAATGCGATCAAATATGTTTTGGTGGCGTTTACCGCCATATCTCTTGTGGTTTCTTCTATTATGATCGGAATCATCACCTATATTTCCGTGCTGGAGCGGACAAAGGAAATCGGCGTTCTGCGCAGCATTGGCGCCTCAAAACGGGATATTGGAAGGGTTTTCAACGCAGAGACCTTGATTATCGGCTTTACCGCAGGCTTGATCGGCGTTTTGGTTACCGCGGTGCTGTGTGTCCCCATCAACCTGATTATCACGCGGCTGGTGGAAATTAACCGTATCGCGGCGCTTCATCCGCTCCACGCGCTGGTGTTGGTCCTGATCAGTATGGCGCTGACTTGGATTGCCGGTCTGATCCCGTCTCGGATCGCGGCCAAAAAGGACCCGGTGACAGCCCTGAGATCGGAATAAGAAATTATGGATCGATTGGGCTAAGTCTTACGGCTAAGCAGATGGGCCGAAGGGAGATCCCTGCGGGAGTATCAAATTTCCTGCAGGGATTTCTGCACCTCGGGCAGAGGGTTTGAGATTTTCTGGAACAGGTGTATAATAACAGCATACATCATTTTTGATAGGAGTCGACACGATGCGGGAACAAGAGCGGGTATTTCTGGATGCTGCAAAAGAAACGGGAATTATTGATAACGGAATCATTGATTTGGAAAAAGCCTATTTGTTTCAGGAAATGATGATGATTTACAATTGTGCGATTAAGGAAGTGCGGACAAAGCTTGAAATCCTGAATGATGAGCTTTCCACGCGGCAAGGGCAAAAGCCCATCGAATATATTTCCTCCCGGTTGAAAAAGCCTGTCAGCATAGCAAAGAAACTGAAACAGAAGGGGCTTACTGTATCCGTGGAGTCCATGCGCGAGCATTTGACGGATATTGCCGGCATCCGTGTGGTATGCCCGTTTATCGACGATATTTATGCAGTGGCGGAAATGCTGGTTAAACAGGACGATATCACACTGATTACCTGCAAAGATTACCTGGAGCACCCCAAGCCCAACGGATACCGGAGCCTGCATTTAATTGTAGAGGTGCCGGTTTTCTTTTCCGACCGGAAGCAGCCGGTAAAGGTAGAGGTGCAGATCCGTACGATTGCCATGGATTTTTGGGCAAGTCTCGAGCATCAGCTGTCGTACAAGCAAAACATTCCGCATGCCGACGAGATCTATCGGGAACTGCGGGAGTGCAGCGATGTGATTGCGCAGACCGATATGAAAATGCAGATTATTAAAAATAAATTGCATTTTTCTGAGGATCTCGGGAATGACCCGGATCATGGCGGACAAGCTCCGTAACGGCGGCCCCTGCGCCGTTTTTTTGTCAGGGAATACGATCTTAAAATATAACGGAAACGGTGCGGCATTTGCCGAAAATCAAGTTTACAAACGGATGCCATATATGATAAACTTCTTTCATCACTCAATATTTATAAATGAAAAGGAGTTTTGAGGATGCGTGGAAAATATTCAAAAATACTATTGCCTTTGATCATGGCCGCGGTTTTGCTTGCCGGCTGTCAATCGGCAGGGGACGGACCGGAGGACGGCGGACAAAAGAAAGACCGGTACAGCGGTCCGTATTCTGCTGTAAACGGAAGCTATGCTGGCGTTGACGACTTAGGGCGCGCGCTGCCCGGAGACCAGGAAGCTTCGGCTGTAAAATCCGACAAAAAAGTGGGAATCTTCTATTTCCTGTGGCAGGGCGAGCATGAAACCCTGGGACCGTATGACAACAACAAAATCGTGGCGGAAAATCCTGATGCCATTCTTTCCGAAAAAAATTGGATTAAGGCTGGCGGCGGTGCGAGAGGCAAGCATCATTTTTGGGGAGAGCCGCTGTTTGGATATTACACCTCCCGGGATACGTGGGTTATGCGCAAGCACGTGCAGATGCTGACGGATGCGGGAGTGGATTTTATTGTATTCGACACCACAAACGGCTATACATATTCTTCCCGTGTCATAGAACTGATCAGTGTCTGGTACGAGTACCTGACGGCGGGCTGGAATGTGCCAAAGCTGGCGTTTTATACAAACTCGGGCTCCGGGAAGACCATGAATACGATTTATGATGATATTTATCAGAATAAAAAGCTGCGTGAAGAATATCCGAGATTAGATGAGCTCTGGTTTTATTTAGACGGGAAACCGATGATTGTAGGGATTGAATCGGACGCGGAGCTGCGCAGTGAGGTAAAGGACTATTTCCGTATTAAAGCCAGCCAATGGCCGACGGAAGGCTATAAAGAGGACGGCTTCCCGTGGATGGAGTTCGGCCGTTCCCTGACGGAAGAGTCAGTGTACGGACTGAACGGAAAGAAGGAAGTGATGAATGTTTCTATCGCGCAGCATTCTTCCACTGTACGTTTCAGCGCCACAGCCTGGTACGGCGCCAATGACCGTACGCGCA
>USLW01000089.1 GCA_900555605.1 uncultured Clostridium sp.
TCAGTACGGCGGCACCCGGCGCGGCCCGGACGGTGAAAATAATATTTAACAGCATGGGGATGTTCACCTGCTTTTGCATATAAGATACGTTACTATCATATTCCGCAGATCGAAAACAGTTGAATTTCATGCTTCGCTTTAGTATAATTGCGGCATGTATTCTGAAAGGGAGATTCGTCTATGCTGCATCAGGTCTATATTGCCAATATCAAAAATATAATTGATTCTTATGGAGAAAACGCGCCGCGGTGGCAGAATGAAAGCTTTGTGCTGCAGGTCTCGGCGGGAAAGGGCAGCGCGGCGGAGGGCTGGCATTTTACTGTACGGAACGGGAACTGGACCTTTCATACCGGCCTTTATCAGGGTGAAATTTTTATTGATTGGAACGATGAATATAAGTACAAGGATAAAAGCAAAAAACAAATCGAGCAGGAAACCACGCCTGACTGTGAAATTCATTTCCGCACCCGGAAGGATTTGGACCGCTGGGCCGAGGCAGCGGCAAATACTTCTGCAGATAAAATAAAAGCGCCGAAAGCAAAGGGCCGCCTGAACGCCGCGGAGAAAAGATGCTTTCAGCAATTGCTCTGCGACGCATACCATCTGCAAATGAGCACGTTTCTCACAGACAGGGAAAAGGAAACTGCCGCGCGCCTGCTGCTTTATATCCTGCCGTCAGCCATAAATATCTGCGGAAAGGAAGGAGACCGGGATATCATAAATTTCATGGACGGCAGCAGAAGATCCTATGCGTTTGAAGTAAAAAACCTGCCCGCCTGCTCCGCCTGGCTGACCGTTGCGGGCGGAAAAGGAAAAATCACTTCCGGTCAGGGAACAAAGCTGCCCATTTATTTTTCACTGGCATTTGATTCTCCGGACGAGGCTATTTTCTATTTTCACGGAACAGAGGATTTTCGCACGGAAATCAACCGAAAGGCCATTCACTTCTGCGGCGCAGATGCCTATGCGCTCCGAGATCAAAGCAGAATCGAAGCCGAACGATATGCATTTGAGCAGATGATCCGGCATGTCTTCCGGGTAATCTGACGGCTGCTTTTATGTGCTAATAACGCTCCATAATTTCCGCAACCGCATGATACCATTCCAGAAACGCTTTCTCTGTGTGGACTTTCTGAAACGCGCGCTCAGGACTCAGACCTTCTTCGATGTATGTCAGATACTGGTATCTCCCCTGCTGGGCAAGCGAGATCAGCGTTTCCTCCATTTCCTGTTTAAAGGCTGCGCTGTCAGGAAAACCGACGGGTGAATACGGACGGTTATAAAACACCTGATCATACGCGATGGAAACAGCATATGCCATATTCCGCTCTGTCAAATCCGTACTGTCCGCATAATCACGCACCATCGCATCCCTCTGCGCTCCGATCAGCAGCTCTGTCAGCGGCGGCAGAGAACAATCCACCATGCAGAAGGACAGCAGATCTTCGTTGTGACAGAGCCAATTCAGGAAATCATAAGAAGCCTCGTCCATCTTTTTTGTACCGGAAAGCACGATAACACCGTTTCCTGTCTGCGGTACCACATTGCGGTCTGTTGTATAGGTAGGATACTGGCTGACCATGAGCTCTGTCAGCTGATATTGGTTATGCATACGATCCATATATCGTTTTGGAAATTGGGTTATGCTGCTGGTAGACCCGATATAGCATAAAACCTCTCCGTATTCCACCTGATCGCAGCAGCTCTGCCTGCTGAGGGATATCTCGCCCTTTACCACGCAGGGATAATAAAAATTCCATATTTGGCGCAGAGACTCTTGATTCAAGTTTAGTTTAATCTCCTTGTGTCCAGCTTGAATCAGAGACGGCATCAGCTGTTCGGATATCGTGAATAAAAAGCTCTCCACAGATTCGATGGCCATCAAAGGAAGTCCGTCGCCCGGGGTCTGGGGCGTAAGGCTATCCGTCCAAGTATAAAAGACAGAGGCCATAGCCGCAAGGTCTGTCCACGTCTTAAGGCCTCTTGCCGTAATTTCGGGATTTGCCGCAATAAATTCGTTCCAAAGCGTTTTATTAATAAATACAAGCTCTGTCGTTTTTGTCAGCGGAAAAATCACCGTATCGCCGTCGGAGGTAAAACGGCCTCCGTCCAAAAAACCGTCCACATACTCCTCTAAAACAGAATCAGACAAAAACATCTCCGCCGAAGCCGTGACCCCGAATCGATGCGCCGTATATGCCGCGTCCTCGGAAACGGTGATCATATTCGGAAGCTCCGAGGCATCAAGATTCTTCCATATGCTTTTCTCCAGCCGATCGGACAGTTGATCCAAAGAACCGCGGTATTGCGCAACGACGCGATATCCCTTTTCCGCGCCCTCCGTGGCATTATAGGTATCCACCAATTCCTGCAGAATCACGCCCTGTTCGCCTTCATAGCAATGCCAGAAGCGCACAGTCACCGGTTCACCGTCAATCGCTGAAAATGCAAGGACGGCGACAATTACCAGAAAAGCAATGAAACAGAGAATTGCATACTTATAGCAACTGCGCATATGAAGCAAACACCCTTTATAAATAGAGTATATCTATTATACCACCGGTGTCAATAGCAATTATCAAAAAACACCGGCTATCAGGTAAATAAAGCATGACATGTTTATTGCCTCACCGCAGACCGCCGCAGTCCTATGCCTCAGTCGGCGCCTGCCACAGCGCGGCTGGCCAGCTCCAGGAGGCGGATTGCTGCCTGTGCAACCTGTTCCGGATCCTCCGTAAAGTCCCGAAAGCTTCTGGCAAGCGAGGAAGCCAGCGCTTTTGCTTCTTCGGGAAATTTCTTTTCCGCGATCTTCAGCAGCTCATATTCATAAATGCCGTCCCGCGTTGCGAATAAGCGTACGGATTTTTTCAGGCCGCCCTTTTCCGTGTCCGGATATACAATAAACCCGTCTCCTTTAAACCGGGAGGTTTTGTCCATTCCATACTCCGGCACCAGCCAATAGGCAAATCCCCAGTGCAGAAAACCTGTTATCTCCTGGGTGTAGCACGCCCAAGTCATCAGCCGGCTGTATACATGGGGCTGGTCGATAAATTTATTCAGGAACCAAGACTCTTCCGGATAACAGCATGAATATACCCAAACCTCGTCCCCGTCCTTCTGTCTCTGTCTGTAAAAATCAGGATCTTCATCATATACATTGATCCGCGGAATATACTGATCGCAATATGATTTCAGTTCCACAGCGATTTGGTGGGTATCCAGAGGCTCCCCGCAGACTATGCCGGGCATGTAATGGCGGCACTGTTCTCTGGCCCAAATCCAGCATTTCGTATGATGCGGTTCATCCTGCAGGCGCATTTTAAGCATGGACACCCAGCCGTTTTCACAAAAGAACGCATATAAGCCGCCATAAATGGCACGTGCCCAGGAATCTGCCTCCGGTGTTCCGATTCGGAGCTGGATTTCTCCGCCATTTTCATCAAATGCCGGAATGGTATCGCCGTCTACAGGCTGAATCATACTGCCGCAGCAGATCCATTTTATCTCCATGTGCGAGAGCATGAATCTGAGATATTCGCCCAGCCGATTCCAATTCAGCGCCCATTCCGTCTCTGAGATCCGGCGGCTTCCGGCATCCTTCAGAAAGGGAAATACAAAAACATTCAGCACATTATTCCGCATCTCGGTCAGCATCTCCGCATAGGATTCCATCAGCTTCCACCATTGCGGGCCGTATTTTGGAAAATACTGATCCCAGTATTCCAGTCCTCCTATAAAGTATTCCAATGAAAATGCGGCTTCTCTGCCGTTTGGAATACAAACCTCATGTACGGTCAGAGATACCGGAACCGTGTAGTCTCCCCGGCTCGTATGCACGCATACCCGGAACCCGCAGACCCCGCTTTTGGCTTCGGCGGAAACCGCCGCGCAGATCCAGATCGTCTGGGTAAAATGTGCGGGAACCGTCGCGGAAGCCGTCGGGGCCAGCGGGTCCGGATACGGAATTCCGTCATTAAAGGTCATGTATTCCTGTATATAAGAACATACTGCGCCTTCCGGAAGAATCTCCGGATCCGTAAAGTTCTCAAAGGTAATGGCCGTTATACAGAAATCCGCAATCTCCCGCAGTGCAATCTGTCCCGAGGCAATCGCGTTTTTCCCGCTGTGCAGCGATAAAAAGGCCATGTCCGTCATTGCGGGCCTGGTATTGGTCATGATTCTTTTTGCTTTATCAGCACACCAAACATCCATAGAAATTTCCATCCTTTCTCAAGCTCTGCATACTGAAAGGCAAAGCCGATTTTACAGTTTTTTCCCCTATCTGCATTATACATAGAATTTTGGGTATGTCAATAAAGCCTGTCCCCAATCCTGCCGTTGACCGATCCATTTCTTCACCACGTAATCTGATCTTACATCACTTTGGTGGTTTACTCAAACTTTAGGATCACCCCGTCCCGGCTTATCCGGAATTCCGGTCTTTTTCACCGGAAAGAGCAAATTTCTGTGTGAAGGCTTTCATTTTTTACACGGCCTTTTCCGCTGAACCAGGTTGATATGAAATTATAATTTTTTTCGTCCCTTTTGCTCCTTGATTTTCAGCAGCGATGAAATCTCCTCATTTTCCATATTATCTGTATTTTTCTTTTCCATTTTCTCTCCGGCACTGCTGATTCCGTTATACACGGCTCCGCCGCTCT
The DNA here is from genome assembly GCA_900555605.1 of uncultured Clostridium sp. GTDB lineage: Bacteria > Bacillota > Clostridia > UBA1212 > UBA1255 > UMGS1851. The sequence continues at coordinate 4,662 of USLW01000089.1, forward strand.
GCCGCGCCTGCGTACTATGCCGCGCCTCTTTGCCGCGCTTTATCATTTTATGGCGTTCCGCGGGATTTACCGCGGTCTGCGGCGTTTTCGAATCGGCGCGCCGCGGCTGCCCGGAAACCTGCCCGCGGGAATCCCTGTGCCCGGCTTTTTGCAGTGCGCCTGTAAACAGCCGTGTCAGATTCAGACGGCGCACCGCAATATCGGCCAGCAGCAGCAGCGTTACAAGAACCAGGAGCAGCTCCGTAAATGCATGGTATTCCTCAGCACCCTCCAGCTTGATCTTCATAAGCGCCCGGATATCACGATAGATCCTGCCCCCGGAAGCGGCGCATACGGCCTCAACCACCCCGGAATAACTAAGGAATGCATGATATTCATCACTGTAAGAGGAGGCCAACACCGTATCCTTGCGCATCACCGTCTGCGTCCCGTCCTTCTGCGTCACATTGATCGTATAATTGCCGTCCTCTGACAGTGGAAAGGACCCCTCATAGGTCCCGAGTCCGGACAGCGTCAGCGGGACGGTTAACTCTTTGCCCTCCGGCGTAATAACGGAGGCTTCAGTCTGATAATTTTTGTCCGTATAAGGAGAGACCACGGAAATGAAGCCTTTGTCTCCCTCCTGATCCGCTGTTACAATACCTGTAGACGGATCCTCCTCTCCGGGAAGAATTCTGTTGACCATGTTCAGAATAAATTCAGTGCCGTGTTCCCACTGCAGCAGCTTCCCAGACCATTTTCCGCTGAGGTCAGAGGTAAAGGCGGCCGCAAAACCAAGGCCGTACTGCCATTCGGCATATACAGGCCGTTTTTCGTCTGCGGAAAGAACCATCCGGGCCGCCTGCTTCAGCTCTGTGCCGATGTATCCGTCCAGCTCTGAAAAAGAGGTCAGCTTCTCTGTTACAGGCGAGGAAGCGCCGAAGATCGGGGTAAAAGTTACATTATTCATATATTCGCCCATTGCCAGAATCGTCTCCTGCAGCATGATCTCCGGCAGAGATGCCGCATCTACCGCGTTATAGCAGCGGCCCTCCGTCTCCTCCGCAAGCCTTTTCATCAGTTCTGTATTTGCGCCGTCTCCAACAGCAATCGTCGTCAGCGTGATTTGATGCTCCAGCATTTTACCTGTAATGCCCGAAGCAACCAGCGCCGCCTCGTCTCCCGGCTGTCCGTCGGAGAGAATGATCATGTGCTTTACCTTCTTATCGCTTTTGCATAACGCATCATAGGCCAAATGCACGGCATTGGACATCATGGTACCGCCGCCGGGCGGAATGGTACCGATCTGATTGATTACCGCATCCTTTTCCGCGGCAGAGGTCGGCTTTGCAATCCATACCGCATTGTCGGAAAAGGACAGAACCCCTACTTCATCTGTTTTTTTCAAGACATTGACGGCTCTGCGGGCGCCCTCCTTTGCAAGCTCCAGCGCGCTGCCCGCGCCTTCTCCCATGCTTCCGGAATTGTCTATCAGCAGCATCAGCGCAATATCCGGATTCTCCGTTTCATCTTGGATGTACATATTTACCGGCAGCATTTCCTCGAGTTTTGTATCTGCCCAGCCGCCGAAAACATAGGACCTGTCCCCGCCGACAGCCAATACGCCGCGGCCCAGCCCGCGGACGTACTGCTCAAGCAGGATCTCCCAATCCTGCGGAAGCTGCTCACGGGAGGTGTTCATCAGCACAACGCCGTCGTATTTGCGCAGCTCGGTCATGGAAACCGGAACGGATTCCGGCAGGCTGACGGCATAGCGCACGGCGCCGTCCAGAATTCTGCAAAGCTGCCGGGATTCCTCTCCCGTCCCATCAACAACTAAAATATTCGGCGTCCCCAATACCCGTACATAGGAATACATTCTGTTATTGCGCATAATATCGTCACGCGCCGTCTCAATCTCAACCGTATACGCCGCTACGCCGGAGGCTTCCGCTTTTTCCGTAAATATAAATCTGTTTTTCCCGGCCTGCAGCGTAATATCACGCTGGGAAAGAAGGATATTTTCATGATATAAACGGAGTACCGCTTCTGTCGCGCAGGTGCTTTCCACCGTCACTGTCAGATCAAACGCTTCCCCTTGATAAAGGAGATTCGGCAGCCGAATATCGCTCACCTGTACTTCATATTCTGCCGGCATCTCGTTGAGCAGCACCGCATCTACCCGGATGCCCTGGGACGTCAAGGTCCGGGCTGTCCGAACCGCATCCCCTACGGTCTGTTTTCCATCCGTGAGTAAAATGATCCGGCGGTTGGTATCTGACGGCAGCATGGCGGCGGCAATCATAAGCGCATCGGCAATATTGGTATGGCCGGCCCGGGGAGCCGTTGCAAACCCCTGGAAAACGTGTCTCTTTTGTACCGGCAGTTCATAGGAGGTATCATAGCCAAAGGTCATCAGACCAACGGCGGTATTCTGATCTGCGTATTCAAAAATCCGTTTTACATACTCCGTCATTTCTTTTCTTGTATTTTTTGTACTGTCGGATAGGTCTGCCAGCACTACCACGGAATTTTCTTTTGTCTGCGTTACGGTATGAAAGCCGGAAAGCGCCAGCACGGCAAGCAGCGCTGCAAGCAGACGCATCCCCAATGAAATCCGATATTTTACCGGAGTCCGGTTTCGGCGCGCCCGCCTGATATACGGAATCAGCACGGCAAGCAGCAGAACCGGTAAAATCAGAAGAAAATAAGGGGAGTCCAATTTAATTCTCACGATAGTATACCCACCATTCCGCAATTGCTAAAATCAATGCCAGCAGCAGCAGATAAGGCCACAGCTCCAGCGTTCCGTTTCCCCTGCCCGTGCCGGCCGGGCCGCCCCCTGTCCCGGACAGAGCGCCCCCGTTCTCCGTGATGATGCGTTCCGCCGGCGGGATATGCACCGCAAACAGGCCTTTTATATCACGCATCTGTTTCTTATCGTCCGCATTTTGTTCCACAGACTGCACAATCGTATAAATGCCCGGCTGCTTTGCACTGTATCCGTTCGGGGGAAACGGCGGAGCCGCCACTGTAATCCTTCCTTCATGATCTTTGATT
>USLW01000090.1 GCA_900555605.1 uncultured Clostridium sp.
CGGCACACAGGCCGGAAAACAGAAAAAAAGCGATTCCGCAATATGTTATATTACAAAAATCGCTTTTTCATGCCGTCATCACTTCGCGTATTCCACGGTTCTCGTTTCCCTGACAATCGTTACTTTGATCTGACCGGGATACTCCATCTCGCTTTCAATCTTTTTCGCAATCTCACGGGCCTTCAGCGCCATTTCATCGTCAGAAACGCAATCCGGCTTCACCATGATCCGCAGCTCCCTGCCTGCCTGAATCGCATAAGTCTTTTCTATGCCGCTGAATGAATTCGCAATTTCCTCCAGCTTTTCAAGCCGTTTGATATAGGACTCCAGCGTTTCTCGGCGTGCACCGGGTCTTGCCGCGGAGATGGAATCTGCCGCCTGTACCAAAACGGAAATTACGGATGTGGGCTCTACATCGCCGTGGTGCGCCATAATGGCGTTGATCACTTCCGGAGATTCCTTATACTTTCTCGCAATATCAGCGCCGATATCCACATGGGACCCCTCGATTTCAAAATCGATGGCCTTTCCGATATCATGCACCAGTCCGGCCCGCTTTGCCAGCGTCACATCAACGCCCAGCTCTGCAGCCATAATGCCGGCCAGTCTGGAAACCTCTATGGAATGAATCAGCACGCTCTGCCCATAACTTGTCCTGTATTTTAACCGGCCCAGCAGCTTTATAATCTCCGGATGCAGCCCGTACACACCTGTTTCGTATGTAGCGTTCTCGCCCTCCTGACGAATTACCTGATCCACTTCCTTTTTGGCCTTTTCCACCATTTCCTCGATTCTCGCAGGATGAATTCTCCCGTCGATAATCAATTTCTCCAGTGCAATCCGCGCCACCTCACGCCGAATAGGATCAAAGCCTGACAAAATAACGGCTTCCGGTGTATCATCAATAATCAGATCAATCCCGGTCAACGTTTCCAGCGTTCTGATATTCCGTCCCTCTCTGCCGATGATACGGCCTTTCATATCATCGTTCGGCAGGGATACCACAGATACGGTGGCCTCGGAAACATAGTCCGCAGCACATTTCTGAATCGCGGTGGCAATGATTTCTCTTGCCTTGCCCACGGATTCCTCTTTCAGCTTCGCCTCGTATTCCTTCAGCAGCGTCACTGTTTCGTGCTGAATTTCATTCTCTACGTTCTGCAGGAGATACTCTTTTGCCTCCTCCCTGGTCAGCCCGGAAATCCGCTCGAGCTCCGCAGTCTGCCGTTCCAGCATGCCGCGGATTTCTTCTTCACATTTCGTCATTTCCAGCGAACGTACGTTCAGCTGTTCATCCCGCTGCTCCAAGGTCTCCTGTTTTTTATCCAGGCTGTCTTCTTTTTGAATCAAGCGCCGTTCATTGCGCTGTATTTCATTGCGCCTGTCCTTGATTTCCCGTTCCAGTTCAATTCTGCTTTTGTGAATTTCTTCCTTTGCCGCCAGCAAGAACTCGCGTTTCTTGTTCTCGCCTTCTTTGACAGCTTCGCCAATCATGCGCTTTCCTTCTGCCTCCGCGCTTTCAAAAATGGATTCCGCTTCGCTTTTCCTATGCTCATATCCTTTTCCAAAGCTCTTTTTCCCAGAAATAATCCAACAAATCAAACCGGCGATTACGGCCGAAACCAAGGGGATGACGAACAGTAAAATATCCTTTAAATGTTCTATGACGAACACCTCCCCAATATGAAATTATCAAAGTACTGTTACTTATAGAATGTAAATACAGATTTACAAAAATGTATAAGTTCACATCAAATTTAATTTTACACAATCCGGCTCTGCCTGTCAAGTTTTTTGCGCACGGACGCGTAAAGGGGACTTTCTTGTCCATATGGTTAAAAATAATCAGCCCATCTCGTTATGACACGTCATATCAATATGCGCGGGCAGGATTTATAATCAGAATCAGTAATTGATTTTTCATCAAAAATTCACATATCGCAAAACAGAAGGGAGTCGGTCTTATGAAAAAAATGAAAAAAAGAGGTTGGATTGTCTGCGTTATGCTTTTGCTGACCGCATTTTGCTGCAGTCTTACAGCAAATGCAAAGGAAGGCGGCATCGTCTATCGGTTTACAGGGGAAAATGATCCGTTTGTATCGGAAAATGCGGGAATCTTTCCCGTCGCGTACGATGCCGGCGAGGAAGCGCTGAAATTAGTGACACTATCGTGGGGGTGGACGGACGGCTGCAATATCATCAGAAACTACGACGAGCCGCTGAAAGTGTCCCCTACGGAAAACAAATTTATGAAGGTCTATATAAAAGGAGATGCCGATGCCGCAGACCAAGAGAAAACATGGAGCAAATGTTCCTTTTTCCTGAGCTCACAAGAAAGCGGCAGCGACTACGAAGTAGCCCTTCGGGATCAGACAATTTCCATAACAGAGGAATATACCAGCTTTATTGTAGATTTCGGGCTTGAATCCGAGCTCAGCTGCCGCAGGCTTCGGCTTGATTTTAACTGTGCGGAAGCCAAAAACTACCAGGATGTGCAAACCTGCGGCACATTATATATCAAAGCCATCGCGCTTTTTGATACGAAAGCAGAAGCCGAGCAATTCGATCTGTTTGCACCGGCTCCCACCACGCCGCCTGAAACCACGGTTCCCCCCACAGAAGACAATCAGCCCACAGGAGACGGCACAGCCTATCTGACGTTTTCCGCCGCTGTTCTGGCCGCCGGCGTCTGCCTGCTGCGGGTGAAAAAGCAAAAGTCCGAATGCTAAAATAAACGTGCTTTATAAAAAGCAATTTTCCGCATATGCAGTGGCTGTCCTTTCTTTTATTCAAAAAGATCGTCAAGCAGCCGCTGCATTCTTGCTTTTCGTGCCTCGGTGCGGGCCTTGTCCGGCAGCAGCGCGCCGTCCTCTCTGAGGAGTATGCAGTCCCCCGGCCTGCTGCCGACAGGCAATGCTGTTATCGCAATCTGAATCATGTGCTTGTCTTCCTTTTCGCAAAGGGCAAATGCGCCCTCAAAACGGTCTATGATCAATTGCTCCATATTCGTTCAGCTCTTTTCTTATGGATTGCAGCTTTTACACGGCGCATATCCCTGGGCCATCAGGGTTTCCCGATCTCCCGTGAATGTGCCGCGGTTGTTTTCGCTGATCTGCCGGACACTGCTGCAGCCGGGCAGATGAAATTTCTTTGTATTGGTATTCAGTACATACGCCTCGGTCTGCGCCGCCCGGGTTGCCGCAGGCGTCGGATCCGCATCGGATGTTTCCGCTGCCGGAGTCCGCACCGCAGGAGATGCATCTGTGCTTTCCGGAAAAGCCTGATTCCAGGAAATATTCGTTCCGTCACAGTATGCCACAATTGTACCGATTTCATCCGTCCGCAGTACTGTAATACCGCGTGCTGCCAGCCGGTCAAGCGTTGACCGGACAGGATGGCCGTACGAATTTCCCGCGCCGCACTGAATCACGGCATAAGCAGGGTCCACCGCGGCTAAGAAGGCCTCGCTGGTGGAGGTATCGCTTCCATGATGCCCAACCTTCAGGACATCGGCCCGCAGATCCGCACCGCTTGCAAGCATATCCGCTTCGGCGCCTGCCTCGGCATCTCCGCACATAATAAAAATCGTATCTCCGTAAAGCAGCCTGATTCCCACAGACCAGTTATTGAGATCATCTCCGTAATCTTTGCACGGCGCGATCACGTCAAAACGCGCCTCTCCCAAAGAGTATGTATCTCCGGCTTTAGCCGCCGTAACCTTCAGGCCCTTGGCCGCCACGCTCAGCAGCACATCTTCATATGTTTTCGTATTGTGCGCGACCTTCGGTAAAATTACCTTTTCCACGGAAAATGCGCTGATGACAGTATCCAATCCTCCGATGTGATCGGAATGCGGGTGCGTGCCAATCACATACTGCAGCGCCGCAACGCCCTGTGCCTTCAAATAATCGACGACGCGGTCCCCCATTTGGTTCTCGCCTGCATCGATCAGCATAGCTTGTTCTCCGCTTCGAATCAGGATGCAGTCGCCCTGCCCCACATCAATAAAATGCACCTGCATTTTGCCGGATACTGCTGCAGAAGGCGTTCTCTCCGGTACGACGCCCTGATTCCCGCCATTCGGCGAGATCTCCGGCTGCCCTGTCTGTCCTGCAGAAAGGCCTTCATTGGCACCGGGCCCGGTTACGGCAATACAGGAGACACTCAGAATCATAATCAGCGCCCAGCACAGCAGTGCGGGATACATTAAAAATCGCTTTTTCATTTCATCCTCCGCATACACGGCCGCAGATGCCCCAACACATCCAGCGGCAGCGCCATAATCTCTTTTCACAGTCTTTAGCATACCACAATCCGCGGCTTCGGGCGATATCATTTTCAAAGCAAAACCACAATGCCGCATGGAAAGCATCCCGCACCGCGCAGAAAATACTTTCCTCTATACAGCATAGCAGAAAAAGCTTTCCGCTATGCAGGAAGGCATACGGTAAAAACCGTCTGTTCCGGACCGCTGTCCGCCCGGATTTCTCCGCCGTGAGCCGTTACAATTTCTTTTGCAATCGCAAGTCCCAGCCCCGCGCCGCCCGTATCTGTTCCCCGGGCGGCATCCAGCCGATAGAATTTTTCAAAAATCGTATTCAGCTGATTTTCCGGTATCTGACGGCCGAAATTGCAAAACGTAATCACAATCCGGCCGGCTTCTTCATAAGCCGCAATCTCAATGACGCGGCCTTCATCGCCGTAAGCAGCCGCATTTTTCAGAATATTATGAAATACGCGCGCCAATTTATCCGGATCAGCCGTCACGGTCAGGTTCTCATCCGCCTGTACGGCAATGGATTGCCCCCGCTGCACAAGCAGCGGGTAAAATTCATCCGCCATCTGCAAAAGCATATGATAAAGGTTGATTTTCTCTTTATTCAAAACAATTGTCTGCAGACTGAACCGTGTAATGTCAAAAAACTCATTAATCAGCTGCTCCAGCCGGTATGCCTTATCCAATGTGATATTCACATATTTCGCGCGCTGCTCGGCAGGCATATCCGGCGCCTCATGCAGTAAATTCAGATACGCAATGACAGACGTCAGCGGCGTTCTGATATCATGGGCCAGATACACCACCAAGTCATTTTTCTGCTGCTCCGCATCTTTGGCGGCCCGTTCCCGCCTGATCAAGGTATTTTTCACTGTATTCAGCTTTTTTTCCATAAACTCCATTTCCGGAGAAAGGATGATTTCAGCAGAGGAGCCGTTGGACCGCTCGTCAAGCAGCCTGTCGAGGCCGACATCGATCTCGTTGAAATACCGGGTGAAGCGGTGAAGCGTAAAATAAAATACGATAAACAGAACGGCCATAAAGCAGATGACAATCCAGAACATCTTCAAATTCCGAAATAAATGGCCGTACAGGGAAACCGCCTCAGACATGCTCATCCCCAGCGACCTCCTGCAGAAGGACACAAACCAATCCGCAAACGGGTCCTGTAAAATGCCGTCAATCAGATATTTCAGCACCAGAATTCCAATGATCAGGGCGATTGTCAAGGTCAAAACAGTCCACAGAAGCAGTTTTCGTTTTAATTTCCGAAAGTTACTTTTCAATTTTATAGCCCACTCCCCAAACCGTTTTGATATATTTGGGATGCTCCGCCGATTCCCCCATTTTTTCTCGTAAATGCCGGATGTGCACCATAATCGTATTATTGTCCTTGCTGTAATATTGGTCTTTCCAAACCTCCATAAACAGCCGTTCCGAGCTGATGACCTGTCCTCTGTCCCTGCACAGAATCCACAGAATCGCAAATTCCGTAGGCGTCAGGTTCAGCGGCCGGTCATGCAGCATGCACTCATGTGTCGTCTGATTCATCATCAGACCGGAAACCTCCAGGATATCCTCGGTTTTATTCTGCGGCGGGACATTATATTTCGTATACCGTCTCAGCTGCGCCTTCACGCGTGCCATCAGCTCCAAAGGGCGGAACGGCTTTGTGATATAATCATCCGCCCCCAACGTCAGCCCGGTAATTTTACTGATCTCCTCTTCCTTTGCGGTCAGCATAATCACGGGATAATTGTGCTGCTCCCGGATCATGCTGCACAGCGCAAAGCCGTCCGTGCCGGGCAGCATCACGTCAAGAATGGCAAGATCCAGTTCCGTACCGCGGATATGGGCCACAGCCTCCTGTGCAGTATAGCATTTATATACGGTAAAGTTTTCATTCTGCAGATACAGCTCCACGATGTCGGCAATCTCTTTTTCATCATCCACCACTAAAATGCGTGCTTCCATTTCACCCTGCTCCCCTTCCGCGCGCAATCAGGCGCGCTTATATCAGGCAGCTGTTATTATAGCAAAAAAGAAAATCAAATTACTATACGCGAACTTAGCAAAAGCTTAAAAAATCCTTAAGGCCCTTTCTATCTCGGGAATCTTCCTGCCGCCGCTGCTTCTTTCGGTAAAATAAATTTCAGGTTATATCATTACAGGCAGAACCGAAAACAGCGGCTCTGCCCGTAATATTTTTATATAAAACCTAAAAATCTCCGATTCTTACGGCTTAGGGACACTCCCGATTCTTCTTGTGTACGCGAAACCGTGTTCCGCAAGCAGGAAGCGCGCCCTCAGTAAATCTCAATCTCACTGAGCCGCAGTGTTTTCACGTCTCCTTTCAGGGTAAAACAGATCCGTACATATGCGTAGTCGCCGGACACTGCTTCCGTAATCCAGCCGCTGCCGTCTGCCGCCGCGCCGCCGCTGCTTCTGTCGGCAAGACGCACCCATTCTTTCAGCAGAGGATCATTCGTTCCTTCTACAACATAGTAATACGTGCCGGCCTGCTCCGTATGCATCCGGAGCTGCTGCAAAGGATACGATCTCCCCAGCGCGATACGCACGGAGGGCGCCTCATCCTTCTCATCCGGCTTCCAGTAAGCATGCTCCGATACGGCGCCGTCGGTCAGCAGCGTCGGCCAATAATCCATTACCGATTCGTATGCCGTGGAAGACGGCGCAGCAGGCTTGTTCAGCGCCAGATTCCCGATTTCTGTTTTGTCATTCTCCGGATCCGGATTTACCAGTTCTACTGAAGTAGTACCGGCCTGTTCTACCGGCACTGTAACCACGCCGCTGCCATCTGCCGTAATCTGCCGTTCCGTGCCGTTGATTCTAACGGTATAAGTCTTCCCAGGCGTCTGATTGATAAAGGCAAACACAATTTCCGTAGGCAGCTGCGCAATCTCAAGGGTATACGAATAGATGGTGTGATAATGCACGGACAAATCCGTTCCCCGCCAGCGGTATTTTACCAGGGAGTCTTCCATGGACTGATCAAGAAACGGTGCGATGGTCAGTCTGTCGTGTGCGGTCTGAAAACCGTATCCGTATGTGTAAAGGCCCCATACAACATTGACAAAGGTCGGCATGCAGTCCATCCAGCCGTAATCCGCAGGGGTAACGCCGTCCCGGAAATACGTGCTGGCGCCGATAAAGCCGGTTTGTGCAAAACACTCCGCAAAGCCCTGGATATAGCGCGGGATCAGGGTTCTGTCGCCGTATGTCGGAAGGCCGGCAT
>USLW01000091.1 GCA_900555605.1 uncultured Clostridium sp.
TGTGCGCCGCCGCTGAAGACCGGGCTCCGCCTGCGGATTTTCCCGCGTTTTCTGTTGGCATTTCACTGCTTTTGTGATATATTAATAAAAACAAGCATTCACAGAGGCAGGAGGATGTCACTATGCTCAGTAAATCTAATCAGGCGCAGCTTTGTAGGATTGCTTCCTTTATAGGAGGCATATTCGGCGTGGTGGATGAATCCGGAGCGATTCTGTACAGCAATTCCGAACTGCATCCTGTGGGGTCATCTTTAATTATGCCGGAGATTCTGACCGTTGCGGCAGAAAAAAAACTGCATTTTTTTGAGGGCTATTATTTTTATGCGTTTTCTGCCGACGACGATGAGGCGTTGTTCTTTTTCTTAAAGACACAGTCCGAAAGCGACGACGTTAGAAAGCTGCTTTCTTTAGCGTCCTATGCATTTGAGTTTCAGAAAACGCAATATGAGAAGCATTTTGCGGAGTTTCTGCGCAGGCTGCTTGAAGGGGATAAAGGCATCTCAAAAGAAGAAATGGACAGCCTTTATGAGGAGATGCCTGCCGGTGTCCGAGGCTATACGGTCATTCTGGTGGATATCGGAAAGGAACGGGAGGGAGCGCAATTCCGTCCGGGCGGGGAGCACAGCCTGGCGGCGGAAGCGCTGCAGGGTGTCTTTCCCCGGGAACACGGATTTTTTGTGGTGCCTGCAGATGGGCGGAATATTGCGGTGATCTGCCCCCTGACGGAAGAACAGTCCTATGAGTATATTGTGGAGTGCGGGGAGCTGGTGCGGGATACGCTGATGTCTGAGGTCATGGTGGATGCATACGTATCCGTCGGTTCAGCGGTGACGTCTCTGCAGCAGCTTAAGGAGGCATATCAGGAAGCGGTGCGTACCCGCGACATTGGCATGATGTTTGAGCTGGAGGATAAATGTTATGTCTATAACCGGTTAGGCGTCGCAAAGGTGGTATCCTCTCTTTCCGGCGAGATCTGCGCGGCATTTTTAAAGGAAACTCTGGGCGAGTCCTTTTTACAAGACAAATTTGCGCCGGAACTGCTGACGACCATTAAAGTATTTCTGCAAAAAAATCAGAATGTCAGCGAGGCTTCCAGGGCACTCTATATTCACCGGAACACCATGATGTACCGGCTGGACAAGTTTCAGAAAATGACGGGGCTTGACTGTGCTAAATTCGAGGCCGGCATGAAAGTCGGATTGGCATTGCTGATTCTGCAGTATGCGGAAAAAAGTATGCCGGATATTTTGCGGTAAAAGGCGGCATTCAGAACTGTACGATACGAAAGGAACGGAGAGCGGGAGCTTTGAATATGGCGGAAAATACAAAAGATTATGAGCAGGGACAAAATAAAAAAGAACGTATGATGATCCTTTTTGATAATGTATATAAAGAATATCCCAATGGAGTTTCAGCACTGAAGGACTTGCGTTTTCGGATCAACAGAGGCGAATTTGTCTTTCTGATGGGAGCCAGCGGAGCGGGAAAATCCACGCTGATCAAGCTGCTGATGTGTGAAGAAAAGCCTACCAGCGGTAAAATTGTGGTAGACGGCAATTTCTTGACAAAGCTGAGAAAACGGCAGATACAACGGTACAGAAGAAGTATTGGCGTCGTTTTTCAGGATTTCCGTCTGCTGGAAAAGAAAACCGTTTACCAAAACGTTTCTTTTGCAATGGAGATCCTGGGAATCGGGAAAGCGGAGATTGATAAAAAAGTGCATATCGCACTGTCCCTGATGGGACTGGACGCAAAAGCCAAGGAGTATCCGTGCCATTTATCGGGGGGAGAACAGCAGCGCGTGGCCCTTGCCCGTGCCGTAGTCAATACCCCGAAAATTTTAATTGCAGACGAGCCCACGGGAAATTTAGATCCGGAAAATTCCCAGGAGATCATGGATCTGCTTATGAAGATCAACGAAAAAGGGACGACGGTTTTAGTCGCAACACACGAGCAGGCAATGGCACTGCAGTCCGGCAAACGTATTTTATATCTGGACCACGGCGTTAAGATTGACGGCGCCGGGCCGGAGCTGCCGGTTGCGCCGATTGCGGCGGAACGGACGGAAGAGGAGGGCGTGCGCATATGAATCGGCTGCGTTCTTTTCTTTATGTACTCAAGCAGAGCTTCAGCGGCATTGTCAGAAACGGATTTATGATTTTTGCGTCTGTCTGCGTTGTATTCGTATCCTTGTTTATCGTAGGCTCCTTGGTGCTGACCTCCATGAATCTGCAGAATATACTGGATATCCAAAGTGAGCGGCCGGAGGTCACGGTGGACTGCGAGGTGGCTGTAACAGATGAGGCCAGCCTGCAGATCGAACAGATCATCAAAAGCGACGGCCGTGTCAGATCAGTTTACCGCGTATCCAAACAGGAAAATTTAGAACGGATGCTGGCGCTGTTTGAGAGTCATCCGGACCTTTTTGAAGACTATCTCCAGGAGAATCCGGACTTCATGAATGTGACGTTCGAGGTTGAGCTCAAGAAAACCGAAGACGCGGAGGCCTTTAAAGAAGCTATGCTGAAGGTGGCCGGTGTGGATAAGGTGACGCATACGCTGTCCATCTATCAATTCTTTAAGTCGATTAAATTCTGGGTCCAGACGGGAAGCTATGTAGCCATCGGCGTGCTGGGGTTTCTGTCTGTGCTACTGACCATCAATACGATCCGGCTTACCGTTTTTGCCCGTAAAAAAGAACTGAACATTATGAAATATATCGGTGCATCATATGGTTTTATCCAGGGTCCCTTTATTCTGGAGGGGCTGTTTATCGGTGTGGCCGCGGCGCTTTTGTCGTTTCTGGCGACAAAAGGCGCATACCGGTTTATTTCCGATTATATTGCGGGAAAATCCGATGCGCTGAGAGAATATATCGTAATTCGGGCTTTTGACGGAATTAGCGGTACCGTGATGACGGCATTTTTAATTGCGGGGGCAGCGGTCGGGATCCTGTCCAGTCTTTTGGCCATTAAGAAATATCTCCGCAGAGAAGGATGAGCTGCGATACGCAGAGAAGGATGAGCTGCGATACGCAGCGAAGGAGGGCCATCGGCCGTGTCCGCGGCGCCCGCGGCGCCCGGAGAGAATGAAAATAAATCTGCATATATTCATTTTCAGACGGCCAATCCGGCATAATTCCTTTGCACGGTCATGAATTATTCATATTCAGCATATATTATATGAGAGATTGCCGCATGAAATGTCAGAAATTGTCTCTGCATATTGATTGCGCAACTGTAAAAACCATGATACAATTGTGAACGGTATGAATACTTATTACATAGATTTGGCGAAGTAGATGCTGTAACTGTTGCTCAAGGAGTGATTACGAATGAAGAAAAGACGTTGTCTCTGTATGGTGGTCGTTGTAATAATGGTGTTTGTCATGTATCTGAACTGTGCTTTTGTCGCATATACGGCTACTTTGGAAGACCTGGAGGGCCAAATCAACAGCACGGAGAATAAAAAGAACGATATTGATAATCAATTGGACAATCTGAACGGACAGAAGCAGGATGCGGAGAATGAGTTAAATGATGCCTCTCAAAAGCTCGCGCAGCTTGAGAAAGAAAAACAGGAAAAAATGTCTGAGCGGGATCTCCTTTTGATGGATCTGGATTTTATTTATAACAGTATTCTGGAGTTGGAAGAGACGATTCAGGCCGCAGAAGCGGATTACCAGGAATCTGTCCGGCTATTTCTGGAACGCGCCCGTACCATGTATCAATATTCCAAGTATTCTTATCTGCAGCTGTTTGTAGAATCGGAAGATATTTTGGATTTTGTAAACCGTTCCGACAAATTTACATATATGCTGGAGAAGGATGCGGCGCTGCTGGATGAAATTAAGCAGAAAAAGGCGGATCTGGATTATAAAAAATCGCTGCAGCAGATGGCTTATGCAGATAAAGAGGCACTTCTGAACGAAAAACAGAATATTATAGACTCCATTGAAAATTCTCAGACCGTGGCAGAAGAGCTGTATCAGGCGAGCCGGTCTGCGCTGGAGGAACTGGAACGGCAGGAGGAAGCGCTGCTGAGAAAATCAAAAGAGCTGGAGTCAGAACTGAAACGGCTGCAGGAAGAATGCGAAAAGCTGAAATATGATGACAGCAGTCTCATGCTTTGGCCGGCACAAAAGGGTACGTACATATCGTCCTATTACGGATACCGGGAGCACCCCATCACCGGGGAATATAAGATGCATACCGGAATCGATATCCCGGCCCCGGGCGGCAGCAATATTTTAGCCGCCGCAGACGGAACGGTGATCAAGACAGAGTATGATGAGGACGGATATGGAAATTATTTAATCGTATATCATGGAGACGGTATTTCTACGCTGTACGCACATTCCAGCAAATTGATTGCAAAGGTGGGCGATACGGTAAAGCGCGGGCAGGTCATTGCGCTGGTGGGAACCACCGGTTCTTCTACCGGAAACCATTTACACTTTGAGGTACGGATAGACGGATCACATATAAATCCGCTGAATTATCTGGCGTACTGATTTTAGGAGGAAGCAGGATTGAAAAAAAAAGATCATACACAGAGCGGGGATGAGATTCAGGAAATTGAGGTATCGGATCCGAACGGAAACGTATCCCCAAAAACGAGGCGGATAAGACCGGAAAAATCAAAACAGAAAAAATCAGAGGATGGACTCCGTATTAACGGAGGAATCCTCTTTTTACCTGCTGCCATATTGGTTATCGTGACTGTGTTCGTAACATTTCTGGTAGCGGACAGCATCTATTTCGGCGGCTATTTTCTTAATAAAAGTAATAAGGTCTCTTTTCACGATGAAAAGGCAGATCTTTATAAAATTGCCAAGTATCAGGACATCCTGAATTTTATCGAAAGTGATTTCTGCTTAGAATACGATATCAACGATCTGATTGAAGGCGCGATTGAAGGCATGATTCAAGCGTTGGGCGACCCGTATTCCGCTTATTATAAGCCCGGTGCAATGGATGATTATCTGGAATATATCACCGGAAACTATCAAGGAATCGGAATCGAAATCAGAGAGACTGAGTCCGTATATCAGATTATGACGGTATATGCGGATTCCCCCGCTGAAAAGGCCGGTCTGAAGGCCGGAGATGTGATTACCGCAATTAACGGTACGCCGGTTGCGGAGCTGACAGAGGAGGAAGAAAAGGTCCTGCACACCGAGGGGGCTTCGGTGGTTCTGACGGTAAAGGATGAAACCGCTGAAAAAAATGTGACCGTTGTAGTGGAAAAAATCAACCGCCAGGCCGTATTTACAAAAACGTACGACAACGGAATCAAATATATCCGCATTAAACAATTTGATGACGACGCGGGAACGGAATTTCAGAACGCGATTACACAGACGCTTCAGGAAGGCTGCCGCGGAATTGTCCTGGATTTGAGAAATAACGGCGGCGGATATGAAAAAGAAGCCACGAAGGTAGCGGATATTCTTCTGCCGAAGGGTGAGATTGCGCATGCCGAGGATAAGAACGGAACTGTAATCAGCCGCATTGAATCAGATGAAAATGAAATTGAGCTTCCTATTGTGATGCTGATCAATCAGAATACCGCCAGTGCCTCGGAGCTTGTAGCCGGCGCGTTCAGAGATTTTCATAAGGGGACCATCGTCGGTGTCAAATCATACGGAAAGGCATTAGGCCAGCTCAGTAAAACCTATACCAGCGACGGCAGCGGCGTGGTGATCACGACAGCGCGGTATTTTACCCCATCCGGTGAATGTATACACGGCATCGGAATTACGCCTGATGTTGTCCTTGCGCTTGAGGAGGCGTACCGGGATATGGATCAGGACGATATTCCGGAAGGGTGCGATGTGCAGCTGCTTGAGGCGCTGCGGATTCTGCAGGAACAGATATAAAATGATGTACGATAATTGGGCGTTATGCTATGATACCCTGATGGAGGATTATGATTATACGGCCTTGCTGCAGTTTGTGCAGGGCCGTTTTTGCAGCAGCGCCGCGGTCAGACAGGTCTTTGCCCGAAAAGGTGCGCCGCTGATTTTGGATTTGGGATGCGGCAGCGGCCGGCTGACGACGCTGCTGGCCCAAAGCGGCTATGACATGATCGGTCTTGACCTTTCGGAGGAGATGCTGGAGGCGGCAAAGCTGCGGGCGGAACAGTGCGGCCTTGCCGCGGACCGGATCTTATGGATCTGTCAGGATATCTGTAAAATGGATTTATTCGGAACGGTTGCAGGCATGGTCTGCACCACGGATGTGCTGAATCATCTTACAACAAAAAAGGCGTTGAATCAATTTTTCAAAAACGCATATACTTTTCTTGATGACGGCGGCGTTTTGATCTTTGATGCGCTGACCCAGCGTCACTTTCTTGAGGCGGCACAAGCGCGTGTTTTTTTTGAAGATTTCGAATGGGGCAGCTGCTTTTGGACATGCCGTTATCATACGAAAAGCGGGATTTGCACATATGATATTTCCTATTTTAAATGTATGTCAATGTCAGTACAAAGCGAAAACGGCATTTCATCGGCAGCACCGGCACAACATCCGGAGCCATGCGTTTATGAACGGTTTGACGATACGGTCCGGGAGCGGCTCTGGGATACGGAGACCCTGTGCGCCGCCGCCGCGGAAGCCGGCTTTGCCGCGTGCGACGTTTACGGGAATCTGCAGCTGCGCGGAATTTCCAAAAGAGACAGGCGCAGATATTATGTCGCGAGAAAGTAAAGAATGTGTTTGTTGACAAATATTTAAGTTTGTGTTACGATACAACAGTTGTTTGTTGATAGAACGTTGACAGGCAAAGATTTATTCAGGAGGAATGTAAATTATGGAAACCGGTAAAGTAAAGTGGTTTAATGCTGAAAAAGGATTTGGTTTTATTGAAAGAGAAAATGGCCAGGATGTATTTGTGCATTTTTCAGCAATTGCCATGGACGGCTTCAAAACTCTCGAAGAGGGTGCGAGCGTTGTGTTCGATGTAGTGGATGGAAGCAAAGGCCCCCAGGCTGCAAATGTTAGAAAAGCATAATAAAAATATACTTGAAATATTTGATTTTGTCCATGACGCTCAGGACAGACCTGAGGATAATCCCCTGACATTGCTCAGGGGTTTTTCGTATAAAAGGATCATATCCTTATAACAAAAGGCATGGTGATGGATGTGAACGATTATGTTGTAACCGGTATCGCTGCGAATGGATGTGTACGCGTAATCGGCGCGGAGACGACAGCTTTAGTGAATGAAGCCCTGCGCATTCACGGAACCTCTCCGGTGGCTACCGCTGCATTGGGACGTCTTCTGACAGGCGCGGTCCTGCTTTCAAAGCAGCTGAAAAATCCGACAGATACATTGACGATACAAATAAAAGGCAGGGGACCGCTGGGCGGAGTGACTGCGGTTGCCGATGCGGCCGCGCAGGTTCGCGGATATGCGGAGCATCCGTCCGCGGATCTGCCGCTGCGTAAAAACGAGCCCTCCGGGGACGGT
>USLW01000092.1 GCA_900555605.1 uncultured Clostridium sp.
CCACGCATATGACCCGACCACCGTTTTTCTTTGTCTCGTTGATAAGGTCCGCCGTCTCCTGGGGAATCACGCAGTATTCGCTATGCATCAGGTGGTCTGTAATGTCATCTTCCTTTACAGGCCGAAAGGTACCCAGCCCCACATGAAGCGTTACAAATACGATATGGACGCCCATTTGACGAATCTGCTGCAGAAGCGATTCGGTAAAATGCAGCCCGGCCGTAGGAGCGGCTGCAGAGCCGCGTTCCTTTGCGTATACGGTCTGGTACCGCTCCGGATCCCCCAGCTTCTCCTTGATATACGGCGGCAGCGGCATAATACCGATGCGGTCCAGCACTTCCTCAAACACTCCGTCACAGGTAAAACGGACAATCCGGTTGCCCTCGCTGACAATTTCCAGAACCTCCGCCTGCAGCAAACCCTCTCCGAACAGGAATACCGCCCCCGGCTTTGCTCGTTTTCCCGGCCGCAGAATCACTTCCCAATCCGCAGCATTGATGCGTTTTAAGAGTACAAACTCAATCGGTGCGCCGGTATCCTTTTTCACGCCGTACAATCTGGCGGGAATGACCCGCGTATCATTCAGGACCAAACAGTCGCCGGCCCGCAGATAGGAGGAAATCTCTTTAAAATGACTATGCGTTACAGCACCTGTCGCCTTATCCAAAACCAGCAGTCGGGAAGCGGAGCGGTCCGCAAGCGGCGTCTGCGCGATCAATTCTTCAGGTAAATCATAGTAGAAATCTTTTACATTCATTTCAGCGGCATGCTCCCATCACAAAAGTATCGGCTGCAAAAAAGCAGAACAACTCTCAGCCGGTCATAGATCCCGCCGAGGACCAATAATAACCCCAGTAGCTGATGGCATCCGTTATAACTTTACCGATATCGCATGCAGCATAAACCGTTTCATTTACGAAAACCGCGTATTTTTCAGATTGGATCAAGGACAGCAGATCCCGCTGTACCACAAACAGCTTTGTCCAGGCAATCAGCTCCTCTGTCCCCAGCAACGTCTCCAGTGTATTTTCCTTTTCATAGCGAGCTACAAGAAGATATCCGCCTGATTCAATCACCTCGACGATGCCGCTTTGCGCTTCCGTCACCCAATCATATAATTCCGGATAGTTCTCCTTGTGAAAAACCGAAACATCGATGATCCCGTCATTTTCTTTGACAGTCTCCACCTCACACCATTTTTCCACCAGGGATTCCATACTGACGCCGCTTTCCACTGCAGCTTTATACTCCCCGGCCAATGCTTTTTTTTCAGCGGCTTTCTCCTCCGACAATCCCTCGAGTTTCAGCATAATCACGGTACAGCGATATGTGTGCAGATAATCCTCAAATTCCTCATAGGCCATGCGCTGATTCTCCGTCCCGGTATCGGCATTTGCCTGACACCGCTCGTTATATTTTCTGACCAGAAGATTATTTTCCCAGAAATTCATAAATTGATCTTTTGTCAGACCATAATAGTAATTATAGAACTCCGCCTCGGAAAGTTCTTTTCCGTTCACGGTTTTATATTCATTATATTCTTTCCTGACTGAGTTTTCTAAATTCTTCTGATCCTCCTGCGTCAGGCGGATACCGGCGCCGACCGCTTCTTTATATTGATATACATATTCCGTCAGATAATCAACCGCCGCCTGCTTTACAAGCGTCTGCGCATTCAGATCCTCGCTCGTGTAAATCTGATATGCCAGATCCTCGTCCTCGCTCAGCAGCATGGAACAAACAAAGCGGAATAGATTCTCCGAAAATTCGACACCCCCGATGGTAACCACGGTAGCGCCCTTCTCTACCTCGACACGTTTGTCTAAAAAGTGCATTACACAAAATACCGCCAGCGCAGCAATTGCCAGCACCAGGGCAATTGACATCACGATTACAAGATTTCTCATTCCTTTGCTGTTCGGATTGCTCTTATCTTTCGTATGCTTCATGATAATTTACACAGCTTCCTTTCCGTATTATGCGTCCTCGGCAAACATATCATCTTTCATCGCCAGGAATGTTGAAAATACGAAATACAAGTAGAAGAAAAATGCAAACAACTTGACGATCCAGTTTAGACAAAGCACAAGAATCCCCATGCCAACAGAGCCGGATCCGTATCCCATGGCCAGCAGTGCAGTCTGCCATGCCAGCATAATCAGCAGGAAAAGAAGCGTCCGCGGAATCAGATACCAGCAGTAACCGTTGACCATGCGAAAGGCTACCACAACACCGCCGCGTTTAAAGCCCACAAGGGACGGCAGTAAAAAGGACAAATACATTGTATAAAAAACTACGGCAAAGAAGATCACCGCAACAGTGAGAATACACAGCAGCAGCATCTGAAAAATGACCCCGCTGTCCCCCTCAAGCAGCAGCTTGATTGTCATCACAGCCGGTACAGCCGTATAAAGAAGCAGTACAAAAAAAACAACCGAAAGCAGAATTGCAAAAAAGATATAAAAGGTAAGCTTCAGGAAATGGCGATTGATGCCGCTTTTGAAATCGCCCTTTTTCTTTTTCTGATCCGCGGCAGCCAAGTAAAAGGTTTGCGCATAGCCGGCGTTCAAAATTCCTAAAATCGCAGAAACCGCCAATAAAAACAGCAGCGCTACCAGTACGGAAATCGCCATCAGGCCCGGCGTAGCCGCGAGGCCCTTGATTTTCTGCGCCAGTTCGGACAATACACCCAAATAGCTGTGCTCCGTCAATACCTTCAGCGAGCCGAACTCCTTTGTAAATGAATTAAATTGCTCTAAAACACAAAGGGCCAGCACCATGACCGCCAAAAAAATCAAAATGATCGGTCTCTTTTTTATTCTGCCAAAGCTTTCACGCATTGTGTTCATAAATTTCGTTACCCCTAATAAAAAATGGTCAAGTCGAATTATACCATTCACAGTATGTTATCGCAACATTATTTTCCGCCGGCACCGGATGCAGCCGGATTCTTAGACGTGCCGCACGCCGGAAGTCTTTGCATGTTTTTGTGCATCCGGCTGAATAAATTATTCCATTTGACAGATACTATGTCAGGCAAACCTTTTGCAGCAGCATCAATTTATTATTATTTTTGTAAACGGAGGAATTATATATATTATGAAAGCAACGGGAATCGTAAGAAGAATTGACGATCTTGGACGCGTCGTGATTCCAAAAGAGATCAGACGGACACTGCGCATCAGAGAAGGAGATCCGCTTGAAATTTTTACAAATGAAGAAGGCGGCGTAGTTTTAAGAAAATATTCTGCCATCGGAGAGCTCGGCGATTTTGCCGCCCAGTATGCGGAAAGTCTGGCTAAAACCAGCGGCTGCATTACCTGTATTGCGGACAGAGACTCCATCATCGCTGTTTCCGGCGCGCCGAAGAAGGATTTTATCGATAAAAAAATCACCGGCGAGCTGGAAAAAGCAATGGAAGACAGAACCACTGTAGTTGCAAAAACAAAAAGCGACGGCTACATTCCGATCCTGGAGGACTCCAATGACGATGCATTTTCCGCACAGGTTATCACGCCGATCATATCTCACGGCGATCCCATCGGCGCCGTCATTATGCTGGCCGCGGATTCTAAAGCAACTGTCGGAGACGTAGAGACAAAGCTGTCACAATCAGCGGCCTCCATACTCGGCAAGCAGCTGGAGCAATAAGCGCTCTGCGCACCCGCAGATTGCGCCTCCCCAAATCGTACCCTTAAAAAAGGGACTGTAAAAAAACAAGGAAAGAGAAAGCGCGATTCAGCAAAAAGGTGAACCGCGCTTTCTTTTCTGAAAAAATATTGATCCGCCTGCTGACGCATCGTTTTTGCTCTTTTATTTTTCTTCTTCTTTGTCATACGCAAAGAAGTCGTCGATGGCCTTCTGCATCAAATCCGCGTTCAGATCCGCGGCCGTATAGTTCTCCGCGGTGATCAGGTCCTTGATCTCCTTGTCAAAGCACTCCGCCAGATAACTCTCCTTTACCGCCTCTTGAATTTTCTCGGAAGTGGTCGTTTCGCTGTTGGCGGCAATACCGTTCTTTTTATCGTATTCCGTAATGCCCTCGCAGATTACCACGTGATAGCCGTCTGAAGTTTCAATAATCGCTTTTGCACCAACTTCTGTCTGCTGCAGCGCCCATTTCTTCATCTCCGGCCATTTGGCGGAGCCTGCCGTAAAATCGATCAGGCCGTAATCCGTACTGACCGTGGTGCTCTCCGAATACGCCTGCGCCACCACCTGCGCGGAATTTTCCGGATCCTCCAGGCGTTTTAAAATAGACTCTGCCATGGCTCTGACCTCTGCCTTTTTCTCGTCAGACACCGTCTCTCCATCCTCATCCGTGGTGGAACGCAGAATTTGACGGACCGTCACGACGCGGAACTGATCTAAGTTCTCATGGTAATGGGCCAGAAGCGCCTCCTCCGCAGGTTCCATTTTATCCATCCGCGCCTCGGCGTATGCGGATACTGCCTTTTGCTCCGCCGCAAACCGTTTATAGTCGTTGACGCCCATGCCGTAAAGCGCATTGCACATTTCATCCCGCGTGGTGTAGTTATAATACTGTCCGTAATAAGAAAGATACTGGTCAATATAGCTGTCGATCTCACTGTTCATCTGCTTGAGGTCTTCTTCAGATACGGCGTGTCCGTTTTCATACGCCTTGATCTTCGTCACTTTAAAGCTGACACAAAGTTCAAGCGTCCTGTCCTTAATATGCTCCATATAAGTAACGCCGTCCTGATACTCGCTGGCCAGAAATTCTTTAAGCAATCTGTTTTGTTCCTCTTCAGATTCTATTTCACTTAAATTCAGGGAACTGAAGTCCGTTTCCTGCAGCGCGCTGTAGAGAAAGTAGCTGTATTCCGAATACCAGATGGTCTCGTCTCCGAGCTTTGCCACATACTCCGTACTGAGCGGATCGTCATTATATTCCACCGGAGTCGCCGGCGCCGGACTGGCCCCCGGAGAAGCGCTTGCAGAGGGTTCCTCGTAATCGTCTCCGAAATCACCGGCAATACTCTTCTTTACCAGGTCCATCATGAGCGCGGCATCCGGATTTTTCATTTCATAATCCCCGGAAGCCACCTTTTCTTCCAGCATTTTATCAATTTCTTTATCCTTATAGCCCTGCAGCACATTTTTCTGAACATCCTCGGAATCGTAAGCCTTAATCTCTGTGCACTGCATGATATGGTATCCGTAGGAGGATTCTACAATTTCAAGCGTCTCCGACGGCTCCGTCTGCTTTACTGCCCAGTCCAGGAACGGTTTCACAAAGGAGGAGGTGGACGTAACTTCATAGTAGCCGTTATTGGAGGATACTCCCGTGTCTTCTGAATATTCCTTCACCAGATGATCCATGGTTTCCTCCCCGGAGGCCACCTTTTCGATCAGAGACTGGGCCAGTTCATATTGCTTCTGCTTCTTTTCTTCGCTCAGATTCTGCGTCATCAGCAGGCAATGGCGGACCTTCACAATTCGGTACTGCGCCTCATGATCTTTATAAAACTGCTCCAGAACCTCTGCGGCCGGCTCCATTTTTTCCTGCTCCGCGGTATTGTATTGGTTGATTGCAAAGAGCGCAGAATACAGCGCCTTGTATTCTGCCAGCGGCATCTGAAAAACCGCCTCGCAGGCCTTGTTCAGGGAAGCAAAACCGTAATATGAAATATAACTTCTAAGCGAGCTCTCGATGGACGTATTATTCTTCTGGATTTCCTCATCCGTCGGCCAGCAGTCCGCAGCCTTTGCCAATTCTAAGTTGGCCATGAAGAGCGCCAGATTGTCATAGGTAATTGCAAGCACCGCATCATAGTAGGAGGTACCGTCCGCCCGCTCTTTGACCAGAAATTCATAAATATCCTCTGCCGTGGTATCGCTGCCCTCCAGTTCGCCGAAGTCAACCTCTCCGCCTGCCTCTGCCTCCCACTGGGCCAGGGACTGCTGAAACATGTTCAAGAACATTCCTACCGTAACCTTTTCGCCGTTAACCACGCCAACCTTATCCGGCAGCTTTTCTCCCGCATCCTTTTTGCAGCCCGCAAATATCATGGTAACCGCTATCAGGAGCAGCAGCGTGCCTATCAGAACCTTTTTTTTCATTTCAACCCCGTTTCTCCGGCGATCTGAAACTGTCCGCCTCTTTGCGCAGAAAGAGGCTCCGCCTGTCGCCGGACAGGCTTCCGGCCGGCATTGCCGGCAATCTTACGACTCTATGATCCGATACATTTCTTTTGCAGCATCCTTCCGGACGGTTTCGCTGACTGTCAGAACCTCAAATTTCGTTTTGCCTCCGGCAAAACCTACTTCCACAATATCTCCCGGCTTTACCTCTGTTCCGGCCTTCGCCGGTTTTCCGTTAATGGATACGCGGCCGGCGTCACACGCCTCATTGGCCACGGTTCTCCGCTTAATCACACGCGATACCTTTAAATACTTGTCAATTCTCATATTCCGTCTCCCGCAGTCCTTCCTCAATAAATGTCTTCAGCGCAAGCTCCGCCTCAATGCCGTGCCGCTCCGCATGCGCGCAGATGCGATACAGCAGTTGTCCGATTTCAGCCGGCGTTTCCGGCAGTCCGCCGCAGGTTTCATCCTGTTTTTTTCCCGAAAAATAGCATATGGCCCCGGCATCCGCGCCCTCCGGAGAAGCGTCGCCGTAGTTCTTTGCTTTTCTGACCTTTTTCGCGATTTTTTCCGCACGCATAAGCGCCGGCAGCACAGCCGGAACATCCCTGAGATCCTGAGACAGCGTTTCAAATCCTTTTTCCTGCCGCTTCATTTCTTCCCAATTCACAAGTGCGGCGCCGGCATCCTTTGCCACCGCATCTCCGAAAACATGAGAATGGCGGAATAGCATCTTCCGCGCGCAGCGGTCCGTCACATCCGTAAAGGTAAACTCCCCCAGTTCCGCGCCGATGATGCTGTGGAAAATAACCTGGAGCAAAACATCGCCTAATTCCTCCGTCATTTTTTCAGAGCTGTTCTTCTCAATGGCATCTACGGCCTCATACGCTTCCTCTATCATAGGCTTGATCAAACTCTCATGGGTCTGCTCTCTGTCCCACGGACACCCTTCAGGGGTCCGCAGCAGCTCGATGATATGATACAAATCTGCAAAGGTGTATTTTTCATAATCCTTTTTTACTTCAATATCAATCATTTTTCATTGCCTTTCTAATAATTGTATTATATAATTGTATCATATCCGCCCTATGAGGGCAAGCTTACGGATATCCATATCTTATCCCCGAGGTGTAAAAAAACTGTGTCAGAGATATGTTGCTTTATGGACGCCGCCATCCGGGAAGCACAGCAGTGCGGCCGCGACGTTCCTGTTGGCTGCGTGATTGTAAAAGCAGGTAAAATGATAGGCCGCGGACACAACACCAGAGAGCAGGACCGGTCCGTTTTCGGCCACGCGGAAATGGCTGCT
>USLW01000093.1 GCA_900555605.1 uncultured Clostridium sp.
TCGGACATTCTCATCCCCCCCCTATCTTGACAGCCTCATTAATCTTCAATTTATTGATAAATCCGGTAAGAACGCCGATTCCTGCCGCAAGCATAAACAGCACGATTCCGAAAATGCGAAGACTGTCCGCGCTGCTGTACACAATTCTGAGCGGCAGCACGGAGGCCTGATAGGTCATCTCAATCAGGGGAATAAAAAGCCGTACTGTCAGCATTCCGATAATCACACCCACCAAAACCGCAACGCCTGAAGTGATCAAATGCTCCCAGATCATCATCAGCGTAATTTTCCGCTTTGTCATTCCCATGGCGCGCAGCACGCCAAACTGCAGTCTCCGTTTTCGCACACTCAAAATCCAATAGAGCAAAAAGCCCAGCAGACTGATTACCATGGTAGCGACAAAGCCCAAAGAAAACGAGCCGTTCAAGGCTGTTAAAAGAGAATCGCTTTTTTCCGTATTCATGATGACGGTTCGATCCGTAATGGATGCGATCTCATCATATAAGCCCGTGGCCTGCATCGCCTCCACAATCTGACGGCTGCTGACATCCGCACTTTTCCGGAACCAAAGGCTGTATGCAACGTCATTCTGGGCGTACTGCAGATAATCCATGTTCATTACGATCAATTCCCGATCATCATCCCATTTGTTGCCGGGATCATCATAGTAGGTCGGCCAATAATCAATAATCCCCATTACATAACAGTCGATATAAGAATTTCCGGCCTCACTTTGGATAATATGATCCCCGTCCAGATTTACCTGAACGGTATCTCCTTCTTTCAGATGCTGACGTGAAGCAAGATTTGAGGAAATCAAAACCGCAGTTGGAAATTCCTCCATCATGTTAATATAATAATACCAATGAGATTCTGTTAAGCCGCTTCTGAGCCATGCGACCTGCGCAAATTCATAGGGATCAATTCCCATCACACGCGTATCTACCAAATCCCATACATAATTGTACTGGCTCTTGGCACAAACACCATCCACCGTGGCCACCCGCGCGAATGATTCCAGACCGTCTATCTCTAAATAACGATCCGTATTTACCTGCTTATAGGCGGACGGTCCGTCCGCATCGGCATCGTCAAATACAGGCTGAAAAATCAGATCCGCACCGCTGATATACAATGCAGACTCCTCCGCATTATTATTAATGATCCGTGCAGAGCTGGAGCTGTATATGCCGATTGCCATAGAAAGAATCAAAAATAATATTAAAAATCTGTTTTCGTTTCCGCCCCGTGAAACCTGAATAAAGGTTGCATATACCGTCGGCGGTAATTTTTTCTGTGTCAAACGGAAAATCAGCTTCAGCAGATAAGGATACAGCCGAAGAAAAACCAGTCCGCAGGAAATAATAAACAGCGTGGAAATAAAATACACGATGGGGTCGATCCCGCCTGAAGTATTGGTGATTCCCAGCCGTCCGTACAGGTAAAGCAGGTAAATGGATACCGCCAGCAGAATGATATCCAGGAACAACTTTTCCCACAGGGGCTTTTTCCGTTTTCTTGCCTTCTGCTGCTTATGCTGTACAATCGTACGTTTGGTAGCCAGATAAGCGGGAATTAATACGGTAAGCATAAATAACAGTCCGCCGGCAATCGCATACAGATATGCATCAAAGGATAATCCCACGCTGAGCTTAGTCCGATTTACAAATTCCAAAAAACCATTGGCAGAGCCGATTCCCTGGGCCAGCAAAAGACCTAAGGGCGGGCCGATCAGAAGCGAAATCAGTACGATGATTCCGCATTCTACAACATAACGGCCGAATATCTGAACCGGACGCGCACCGCGGCTGCGCAGAGAAGAAATTTCATTTTTATCCTCTTCTATAATCATTTTAGAAACCATGAAGATGTAAAATGCCAAAATGACCAGAACCGGCGCGTTCAGCACCCACATCGTCACCTGCATCTCTGCGCTTTTCTGGGCATACGATACGATTGTAGAACGCAGTGGAAATGCAAACTGAAATTTGCCCGGACCGAAATTTTCTAAATAGGCATAGGTTTCATTATAAAATTCAATAAACGGGGACAAATCCTCTAATTTTAGGCCGTAAAAATTGACATGATGATACCAGGAGGCCGAAGTGACATAAGTTGCATTCTGGCTGGTCAGAATATAGTCTTCAAAAGCCTCCGGATCTGCAAAAAAAGATAACGCAAACTCTTTATCCGCTTCATACCAATACGGTTCGTTTTCAGAGAGGGGCGTGTAAACGCCTACCAATCGAACCGTAAAAACAGGTGAAATCTCATCCGGCAGAGAGGAAAGACGAAAAGAATATTCTCTGCCGAGCTGTGCGGATGCGGCGTTAAAGGTTGCTGCAGAAACCATCACCTCTATAACGCCGTCGGCTGCCGTTTCACTTGGAAAGGCTCCCTCTATCAGACGTACATGCTCTTTTAAACCGGACAGGGACTCCAGCTTATACAGTGTGCTGTGCCGCAGCGCCGGTGTATTTTCATTTTTCAGTTTTTCGACTGTAAAACGTTCATAATAGGCATTATAGACAAAGCCTCTGTCCAGCAATCCCTCATGGATCTTTTTTCGGCCCTTGGAGATATGATCCATCACATTTCTGGAAGAATAATCGTTTGTAAAGCGAATCTGCGTAAAAAATTCACCGGGGTTCTTCTGGTTGTTCTCCTGATACGCATTCAGCTCTTTATCCAGCATTTTACGCATGGCACCATCTGTATAAATCGGTATGCTGGTCAAAATCGTAGTGATTAAAAGGGACCCGATGATCAGGCAGGTAAACAGCCATAAATTATTTGTAATCTTATTCAGTACAGACTTAATCATAGCAAGCCACCGCCTATCCCAGTATGATGATATCTCCTTCTGACAGCCCCTCCTTTACCTCAACCTTCAGCGCAGAGGCCAATCCGGTCTCGATATATACTTCCTTTTTCAGGTTATTGGAGTCCAGCATATAGACAAAGGTTCTGCCGTTATATTGATGGCACGCTGCCACAGGAACCTGCAGGCAGTTCAAAGAGGAGGCTTCTACATATGTATACGACACCGCATCGCCCGCCTGAATGTCCCGCGGCGGATCAATCATCTGACAGTAATACGTGGCATCTGATACGTAGCTGAGCCCGGTATCATTGATTACAGTGCTCGTACTTACAATCTTTCCCTGAAATTCCGTTTTCGTACCATCGCCGGCAGTTCTGGTCAAAGTGATCTGTGCCCCGACGCCGAACTGTGAAGGCACTGCCATGGTCGCATCATTTGCCGCCTCCGCATCTTTTGCAATCTCAACATACAGATATTTCTTATCCTGATTATCAATGGCTACCATGGTTTCTCCGGCTACCACGGTTTTATCGGGATCACTGCCTGCAGAATATGCGGTATTGAGATATACCACAACACCGGATTCCTTTGCATACAGGACGGTATTCTCATAAGCAGCTTCCGCAATCTGATAATCCCGTTCCACACTCTGAAAATCCAGTTCATTCAGGCGATAATCCAATGCACTTCTTGTCCCGGCGTTATATTCTCTCGTATATTGCTCAAATTTGATCTGTTCTCTTTCATAAGCAATTTTGGCTCTGATGTACTGCTCCTCAAGCTCCGTATTATCCAGTTCCACAAGGATATCGCCCTTTCTGACCGTATCCCCGAGGGTTACATGAAACGCCTTTACCTTTGCTCCCGCGGTTTCAAAAGCATGCTTTGTATAATATACGGAAGCAACGCGCCCTACGCCGGTGGTTCCCATATACAGGTCGCCGCGTTCCACTTTATATTCGTTATAGGTAATCGGCTTCGGTGTCTTTAAAATAGGCGCTGCCCCTTCGTCTTCAGAAGGCAGCAGCGCACAGCCTGCCGCAAGCGCGGCAGTCATGATGACAACAAGCAAAAGCGCCGAAAATCTCGTACCTTTCTTTCCGTTTTTCATTGGAATCAACCTCCCCTACCGATGTCTTGATCTGCGTGCCAAAATATCCGGATTTGCTACAGAAAAGCCGAAAAAGCCCAACCACTCGCCTAATTGAAAATATTCTCCGTGGCTGTAAGCCGCCAATTCGGCCTTGGCAAGATCAATATTTCCGTTTTGGTCCATCAGCCGTTCCGCGACATGTACTTTTTTGATCTCACTGATAAACATATCGTGGGAGCCGAGTTCCACAACCTGACGAACCACACACTCAATATTCACGGGACTTTCTCCGATCATGGGAATCGGTGCAAAGCTGCCTTCCGTCTTGCTGAGATTCAATTCCCGGAATTTATCCACATCCCGTCCGGACTTTACACCGCAATAGTCAGCAGCCTTTACCAATGCCCGAGAAACCAGATTTACCGCAAATATTCCGGATTCTTTGATAATCCCATACGAATGGCGCTCTTTTCTGACAGATACTGAAAGCATCGGCGGATCGGAATTGATGGTTCCCGCCCAGGCCAATGTAATAATATTTGCCTTCTCCATACTTCCGCAGGAAACCATGACAAGCGGCACCGGATTCAAAAAGGCCGACGGTTTGCTCATCTCAAATTTCGCAATGTTATGATTCAACGTAATCACCTCATAATGATATATTCATATTATAATATTTACGATATGCAAGATATATCGACTTAGGTTAAGAAAATATGAATGAATCATAAAATAGCATGAAAATATATCTGCACATAAAAAAGCTGCCCGACTAAAATCGGACAGCTTTCCTTTATCAAAATAACTTCATATCAAAATCATTCAACCGGATAATTCTCTCTTGCCTGATAATGCGTATGCAGATCATGATGCGCCTGGTGACTCCCCGGCTTCCCATAATATTCTTCATACAGCTTCTGAATAAACGGATTGTCATGGGATTTCCGAACCGGAAGCGCACGGTCTTCCTCATAAGTTGCCTTTGCACGTTCCACACGCAGATCAATCCAGCTCCGGATCGCAGACGGCTGAATCACTTGTCCGCCGCCGTTTACGCAGCCGCCGGGGCAAGCCATAATTTCAATGAAATCATAGTCTGCTTCTCCTGCGCGAATTTTATCCAGCAAGGCTCTGGCATTGCCGAGGCCGCTGGCCACCGCCAGACGGATCTCCTTTCCGGCAACATTGACAGTAGCCTCTTTGATTCCTTCAATACCACGGACAGCGGTATACTCAATTGCTTCCACGGGTGCGGATTCTCCGGTCAAAACATCTGCCACGGTACGCAGCGCCGCTTCCATAACGCCTCCTGTTGTGCCGAAAATAACACCGGCACCGGAAGCATTTCCCATGGGATCATCAAAATCAGAGTCCTCAAGGCTCATAAAATCGATACCAGCCTCTTTGATCATCTGCGCCAGTTCGTGTCGTCAGCACTACGTCCACATCCGGATAGCCGGAAGCGCTCATTTCCGGACGGTCTGCCTCAAACTTCTTCGCAGTGCAGGGCATCACGGATACCACATAAATATTTGCCGGATCAAGGTTCATCTTTTTCGCATAATACGTCTTCAGCACTGCGCCGAACATTTCATGCGGCGATTTGCAGGAAGAAAGGTTCTCCAGAAAGTCCGGATAATTATGCTCGCAGAATTTGATCCATCCCGGGCTGCAGGACGTGATCATCGGCAGACTGCCGCCATTGGCAATGCGGTTCAGCAGCTCGGTGCCTTCTTCCATAATCGTCAGATCAGCAGCAGTATCCGTGTCAAATACCTTATCCACACCGAGACGCCGGATCGCCGTTACCATCTTTCCCGTAGGCCGGGATCCGATCGGCATACCAAAGGCTTCTCCGATGGAAAACCGCACTGCCGGTGCTGTCTGCACCACCACATGCTTTTCCGGATTTGAAATCGCTTCCCAAACCTGATCCACACTGCTCTTTTCCGTCAGCGCCCCCACAGGACATACTGCAATGCACTGGCCGCAGTTGACACAGGGCGTTTCTACCAGGGGTTTATTAAATGCGCAGCCTACCTTCGTGCGGAATCCCCGCTCCAAAGTTTCAATTACCCCGACAGTCTGCACTTTTTTGCAAACGCTCACGCATCTGCGGCATAAAATGCATTTGTTCGGATTGCGTACAATTGACGGAGATAAATCATCGATGGGCTGCAGTGCGTGCTGCCCGGACAAATCCTTAAAGCGGATTTCCGTTACATTTAAGTCCTTGGCCAGCTTCTGCAGCTCACAGTTTTCAGAACGTACACAGGTAAGACAGTTTCTGTCATGGTTGGACAGAATCAGCTCCAACGTCACCTTGCGCGCTTTTCTAACCTTCTCGGAATTTGTAATAACCGCAAGGCCTTCGGATACGGGGTACACACATGCAGCCTGCAGCGCTCTTGCACCTTTGATCTCCACGACGCACATCCGGCAGGCACCGATCTCATTAATATCTTTCAGAAAACAGAGTGTCGGTATTTTGATATTTGCCTTCCTGGCCGCTTCCAGAATCGTAATTCCCTCCGGAACCTCCAGGGCGACACCATCTATTGTAATATTGACCATCTTCATGACCATCTTCCTCCTATTCTTTCACAACCGCACCGAATTTACACTTATCCATGCAGGCGCCGCATTTGATGCATTTGCTTTGATCAATGACAAACGGTTTCTTCACCTCGCCGCTGATACAGCCAACCGGGCAATTCTTGGCACAAAGGCTGCAGCCTCTGCACTTATCCGGAAGTATTTTATACTGCATCAAAGCCTTGCATACGCCGGCAGGACATTTCCGGTCAACGACGTGGGCGATATATTCATCTTTAAAATACCGCAGCGTACTGAGGACCGGATTCGGCGCAGTCTGACCGAGTCCGCAGAGTGCGGAATTCTTGATCGCAGCCGCCAAATCATACAAATCATCAATATCAGACAATTCGCCCTTTCCGCTTGTAATTTTGTTAAGAATATCATACATGCGCTTGGTTCCGATTCGGCACGGAGGACATTTGCCGCAGGACTCTTCAACCGTAAATTCAAGGAAGAATTTTGCAATGTCAACCATACAGGTATCTTCATCCATAATAATCAATCCGCCGGAGCCCATCATGGAGCCGATCTCGATCAAGGTATCATATTCAATCGGCGTATCAATCAAATGCGCGGGAATGCATCCGCCGGAGGGTCCGCCGGTTTGCGCTGCTTTGAATTTCTTTCCGTTCGGAATACCGCCGCCGATATCATATACGACTTCGCGCAATGTGGTCCCCATCGGAATTTCCACCAGCCCGGTATTTTTGATTTTTCCGCCGACTGCAAATACTTTCGTTCCTTTGCTGCGTTCGGACCCGATGGAAGCAAACCAATCTGCGCCGTTCAGAATAATCTGCGGAACATTGGCATAGGTTTCTACGTTATTAAGAACAGTTGGTCTTGCCCATAATCCCTGCTCTACTGTACGTGGCGGTTTTACTCTCGGCATTCCACGTTTT